>NZ_CP096200.1:900000-1195397 GCF_023195835.1 Vibrio sinaloensis
GGGTGGCACTGGCATGGATACCTATGTTTGGGAGCATATCGATGATGGTTCGCTCGATACCATCAAAGGTTTCCAAGTGAGTGAAGGGGATAAGATTGACTTGCGCGCAGTGCTGCCAGAGCTCAAGCAACCCTCACTGGATATGGACAGCTTGCTGGAACACCTAGATGTTAAAGTCGATGGCGATAACGTAGAGCTTCAGATCCACTCTGCGGGCGCTGATGCGCCAGAGCAGTCAATTGTGGTGGAAAACCTGGCTCACCAACTCGACAGTGGCTTTGATGCGATGTCGCAGCATGACATGGTTTCGTCGCTGCTAGAGCATGTTATGCTGCACGATAACAACTAAACTAAAGCTCCCCTGTTTCGGGGAGCTTTCAGTTTGAAAGCGGTTAGGAGTGTTTGTCGCTCTGATAAGTTGCAACAAAGCTTGTGACAGCCAGTTTCGCGGTTTGCTCCACCTGCTCTGGGGAGGCAGGGGGAAGGTGGGCAATCAGCTGTGGCCAGAACACAGCGGCTTTTATGGCGCCAATATATTGCTCTATCGCTGCTGAAACGTCTTGGATATCGAGCATCCCCGCATCCACACCCTGCTGAGCCCATTGCTGCAAGCCGTGAGCATCTTCAATAGATTCAAACTTGGCGACCAGTAATTTGGAGTTCTCTTTGCAGCGAATGCACTCCGCCATCACCAACCTCGCGGTCAGTTGAAAGTCTTGATTGCTGATGTAGCACAGTTGTTTGAGAGTGTACTCCAACAGCTGTTGTTCAAGCGCAATTGAGGGCTCAAACCTGACCTCATACTGATCGTCGAACCGACACAGCAGATTATCGATAATCACGTCAAACAGCGCTTCTTTATTGGGATAATACTTGTACAGAGTTCGCTTTGAAACGCCTGCCTGTTTGGAGATGCCCTCCATACTGGCTTGATCAAACCCTTTGGCTGAAAACACCTCAATCGCTGATCGGATGATATCTTCTTGTTTTATATCGCTTCGTTTGCTCATGGTCGATACATTGGCGCAGCCGTCGCGGGCGGGTGCGTGAGTCATTACTGAAGTAGACATCATCGTTTACTTTTTGGGACAAGGTCAATCCCTTGTGACTCGGGAATACGCTCAATGCGGCAGAGATATGATCTGCCGCACATTGGACACGGGCTAGGTTGAGTGTGGAGAGGCGAGTTCGCCAGCGTGCTGCGGCTCAACATGAATGGTTTGAGTAGGAAACGCGATATCCGCATCATGTTGTTTGATAATGGCGTAGATTTTCAGCAGCACATCTTGCTTAACGTTGTGGTAGCGAATCCAGTTCACCGTCTTGGTAAAGGTATAGACCATCAAGGTCAGCGATGAGGGGCCAAAACCGTTGAAGTTAACGATAAGGGTTTGTTTAGCATCAATATCTGGGTGCGACTTCAGCATTTGCTTAATCTCAGTCACGATCAGCTCAACTTTATCGCCATCCTTATAGCGGATGCCGATATCTTCTTTGATACGGCGATTTTGCATTCGCGAAGGGTTTTCCACCACTATGCTACTGAATACCGAATTGGGTACGTAGAGCGGGCGTTTATCGAAGGTTCGAATGATGGTCATCCGCCAGCCGATGCGCTCAACGGTGCCCTCAATCTCACGATCAGGAGAGCGAATCCAGTCCCCAACCTTAAACGGACGATCAAAATAAATCATCATCCCGCCAAAAAAGTTTGAGAGTAGATCTTTCGCTGCAAAACCGACCACCAGACCACCGACACCGCCAAACGTGAGTAGTCCAGATAGGCTAAGGCCGAACGCTTGCATAATTGTCAGGGTGGCGATAACCACAAAAAATAACCGAGCGATTTTTGCCACTGCCTGAACGGTGGTTTCATCTCGTTTATTTTGATCAAGTACATATGACTCAAGATTGTTAATCAGGCCGATAACGATCCAGAGAAAGATACCGATAAGCAAGAAGTGTTTGAGCGTAGTTAACCAATCCAGTTTAGATAGGGTGTAATCCTGGAGCAGCAGGCCTGCTGATATGGTGGCAGGCCAGCACCATATTAGAGTACTCACAGGCCGCTTAATGGCGGCGAGCACCAGGTCATCCCAATGAAAACGAGTTCTATCGACCAGTTTTTCCAGTTGGCGATAGACCAAACGCCAAATCAGCCAAACGACCAAGCTGGCGATGGTAATTGTGATGACATTACTATCTATATTTTCAAGCCAGGTGGCGATGGGAGGAGCTGGAAGGTTTTCGAGTATGGCATTCATTGTGTGGATAGTAGATGCTCGGATAATAGGTGGGGCTATTATAAGAGGTAACCGATACCGATACTAGTTCACACCTCGCGGTTATTGATTACCAAAGTGGTCAGCCAGAGCCGAGCGGCGGTTCTTAGCCGAGCCTCCTCCTTCCATATCGATAGTTTCTTCAAAACCCTCTTTAATAAAGCGCTGAGTTGGGCTATTGGGTTGCAAGCGTCGCAACTGGGGCGAGTCGAACGTACCTGCTATCTGATAGATGGCTATGCCGTTGCCGGTTTCGATGAACACTTGCTTGCCGTCAAAATCAAAATGGGTTGCAACCAAGCGCTCGTTGCGAAACACCCCGCTGGCGTTAAGCTCTAGCACTTCAGTCTGGTAGGGGGGAGCGCCAACCTCAATCCACCGTCCATAGACATGTTTAGGGTGAACATAGTCTTGGTAACTGAAGTACAGCAAGCTGCCAAAGCCAACAGCCAACAAGACAAATACACTGATGGCGACAGTTTTAAACATAGAGTTATGGGTCATAATGGTATGTACTCATCCCCTCAAAAAGGATACCGCAAGTCGCGGTTAGCTAGATTGGAAGAGATCGACGCTCAACGCAATCGCGAGAGGAAGAAGTTTGAACTCGACCCAAGAACCGCGACTTTTCATCTCAACTTAATAGTCAATTTTAGTTCATCTTGTGCGCAAGAGGTTTTAATGGTTATTGGCGCTAAAGTGTAGCAAATCGTATAGCAGTGAAGCGACAAGATAGCTTAAATGATTGCAAAGTTCGGTGAGTTTGGTGGATTCTGGTTATTGATAACTCGTAGTGACTGCAACCAATGATTGCTGATCGGGACAATTTGAGATAAAAGGAGCACATCGCCAATTTGTAAATGAATCATGGAGGATACAATGATTAAAGCGAACCAATACTTTGAAGGGCAAGTACAATCGCTGGCTTTTAGCCAACAAGATGAGCAATCAAGCGTCGGTGTGATGCTGCCGGGGGAATACACATTCGGTACCGCAGCTCCAGAATGCATGACAGTGGTGAAGGGCGCATTGACGGTGAAACTCGCCCCCGATGCTGATTGGGTAACCTATCGCGCAGGAGAGTCGTTTAATGTTGCAGGGGACTCTTCATTTGATCTCAAGGTCGAGCAAGCGACCGCTTACTTGTGTGAATACTTGAGTTAAGCGCTGAAAACATCCCTTGAAAAGCCGTCTTGTGACGGCTTTTTTACTATTTGTCGCCTCGACTAGTCGACAATGCTCGTTGCGGTTTTGTCGATAATTGGTTCAGTTATAACCAAAGTGACGTATAACAGTTTTGACTATACTTAGTAGATAGAAGTTGATTTGCAAGGAGGCGCTTATGGCTGTTGTTCCTAAGCACAATGATTCGCGAAGCCGGTACGACCCCAATCAAGAGTTGACCCTAGACCAACTTCATCGTTTTGGGAAAGCGGCTTCAAAAGCGCAAAAAAAGCGTGAAGAGAGTGAAGATAAAGGCACCATTATCGCGACGGCACGAGCCGCACGCCGAGCTGCGTTAAAGCCAGTCGTCAAGCCTAAGAAGGATAAGCCAAACACCATACGCTATGCCGCGTGGTTGATTGTCGCCATGGCCCTGTCTTTATGGGTCATGTACATGACCCGCTAGCCTTTTTTATCGGCGTTACACTCGCAAGGCCATCAGCAGAGGTGAGTAATTTAGCGTGGTCGTTGCGATAGTAACGATACTGGTTTTTTCCGCTGTGCTTCGCCGCATACATGGCCTTGTCTGCACATCGGGTTAGCTCTGGCAGCGAGTCTGCGTCTTCTGGGTAGAGTGCCACCCCAGCACTGATGGTGAGTTGATTGATCCGCTCCGTTCCTTGGTAGCCACTACTAAATAGATTACAAACGCGATGGAGAATATTTTCTAAGTCTTTGGCCGTTTTGACATCATAGAGTAACAACACGAACTCATCGCCAGCAAAACGTGCAATTGAGTAGTCGTGTTTGTTGGACTTCCTGTCTTTGTTGCGCACATTGTTCTTCAGCCTACGAGCGAAGTGTTTCAGAACCCGATCACCAACATCATGACCGTAGCTATCATTGATAAACTTAAAGTTATCGATATCAAGAAACACCAACGCGGTTATCGAATCTGTATTTTGTTGTTGCTGGATTTTTTCAACCGCCCAGTTTTCAAAACTCCAACGGTTAGCCAGACCAGTCAATTGGTCGAGGTAGGCGAGATCCTCAATCCCTTCTTTATACAAGGATTGTATAAAATCGAGCATCTTGCTCGAATAGAATGCGTGGATAGTACACAGCACGGCAAGTGCACCAAGACTGAGTAAAAAACGAATTTCACTGCTATGGATTGATAAAGGTGTCGACGTATTGCTGACAACGAAATAGCTCGTTGTACTTAGGAAAAGTAAGCCAAAGCCTAAGCCTACTCGAAAACGGTTGACCAAAACCAGCACCGCCATGATAGGGAACAGCCACAGCAGTCGTTCGGTAATGCTATCACCACTATTTAGGAACAAAAGCCCGTGGATAGAGAGAACCACACTCAATACAATGCTGGCGTAAAGCGGTTTCTTATCGCGACTAAGGTAAACAATATTGATTAAAAGTACACTTGCCGAGAAGAAATTGAGAGAGCCAAGGAACAAATCATTTTCGCTAAAACGCACAAAACTGAACAAGCTCAAGTAAACAAACCCCACTACAGAGCAAAGCAGAACGATTTTCCGTTTCCGCAAAGCTTGTACGTCGGCCATTTCCTCAATCTTTTGCCCAGCAAGTTGTGGCATATTGATAGTTTCCTCGATACGTAGTCCCTCAAGCAAAGTCTAGAAGAAAAAATAAAGTCTGAACCAAGAAAAAATTTTAAGAAATTTAATACCTTTGCCACTTTATATGCGTTTTAGTGCTTATAACGTAATGTGTGATATCAAATGCATATTTTTTGACGCTGTTATAACGTACTGTATTTAGGATAGAAATAGAGTGAATGCTAATTTGTTGACACTTGTTGGTTATTGATAATGTTGATATTAACGGCTATCAATCATTGTCTACTTATAATCAATTATTCTAATAAAAGACGTCGCGGTGTCACCACAACGCGACGGGGCAAATGCGTGAACTGCAAGTTTTCTCTAATATCGAATCGGAACCAAACCATAAGGTACATTTGAAAAAAAGCGAGGGTCACGTTTTACGGTCGGCGTGTGATTGACTTGTTGCCAGTCGAGTAGCATCACCGCCAATACATTGCGATGTTCACCGTGCTCAAGGTCAAAATCGCCGCTGACTGACGGAATCATCCCTTGCTCTGGGTTGATCGACGCTTGAATGGCTTGGCGAGTTTTTTCGACCACGGGGTCATCGTCGAGTCCAGCAAGGAGGAAACTGATGCCGACTTCGGCAATCACATCCTCTTTTGCTCTCAGCAATATGGTGTCGATGTTGTCGCGGAAATAATCGTAGATCCATTGGTACTGCTGTTCGCTGACAAGGTGTTGGTAATATTCGGAGTCGGCAAATATGATGTGGGTCATGCCGTAGATCTTATTGCCATACTGTTGTTTAGTTAGCTTTGCGTCGTTCTGGTCTGGGTAAGTTTGTCTGAATGCCTCGATAAACGGCTCGACCACATCCTGTTCGCCCAGTTGACGCAGCCAGAATACTTGGTTGGCGAGTTGCGCGGCCCAAGCTTTGATCATGTCAGGGTTAGTAGCGTAACGTTTAAAGTCGTAGCGGCGAATAACGTCGCGCAGTTTTTCGTCCTCTTTATGCTTGAGCCCATACTCATTGGCCCGAGCCATGGAGCCCAATAGATCGACACCCAAGTAGATGTATTCGGGCATATGCTCGGTCACAGTATAGCGCCTTACACTACGTTCATCGGTCTCATCGGCATAACCACTCAGTCTTTTTGATGCGTACAGCAGTATTTGCTCAGGGGTGTTAACCTCGGCTGAGAATCGGTTGAGTCGACTGGCGACTCGTGCCATGTCGGTCCATACCGCTGCGGCGTATCTTTCATCCCGGGTTTGCCTATACATACGCAAACCATAATGGCCCTCTTTGAAAGCGGGTAAAGTGAAAAGTTGACTTTCGTAGGTGTGACGAATCAAATCGGCAGAGGCTTGATAAGTGGGTGTTTGGGTGGCGGCGAGCGCCGAGTAGTGCACAGCGACACCAAGCCAGAGACCAATGAGCAATCGACGCATAATATCGGACCTTAATCATCAATGATAAGCCACAGAATGTATCTGGTATTGCGCTGGTGAATGTGAGCTATGAGTCAACTTGGGGTCAATTTTACTTGTTTCCTCCGTTGTAACAGCTCATTAACCCGAAAACAGTTAGTACATTTGATGTAGTGCCATCGGCTAATGGCGGTGCAGCAGCATCAAATGACGGGAACCTATCAACATTTTTATCGATTAAGCGATGAAAACATCACCAATTTAATGTATTTTTAAACAATAACTAAAACTATTTAACATTGACTTTCGTGTGAGTGGGAAAAGCGCTTTTTCGCCCACTTGTTACAACGCACGCTGTGGGGGACAAATGGCCTATCGCCTTGGCAAGCACTATTTCATCTATAGCTTGTTTGTTATTTCATTCATTTTCTCTATTGTGATGGTGGAGTCGCTTGATCGCAGCCAAAAATCCTTCCTTCGTGATAGCTTGCTTGCCAAAGCCAAGGAGGAGTTATCGATTGTTCGTTCTCAGATAGAAACGGCCATCGTCTCCGATGTATACGTCGCAAATAGCCTCTCCACGTTAGTCGCGGCCAACCAAGACTTTGAGTTTTCCGGCTGGGCGTTGATCGCCTCCAGCGTGATGCGAAAAAGTCGTCACGTCGAGCTTATTGGCCTGGCACCGAATGATGTAATTGAACATATTTACCCGCTGAAAGGGAACGAAAAGGCGCTCGGTCTTGACTATCGGACTATTCCCGAACAATGGCGCACGGTGAAAAAAGCTCAGCAAATCCAAGAGATATTCATCGCAGGCCCAGTTAATCTCGTTCAGGGGGGGCGCGCTTTGATTGTCCGAGTTCCCATATTCACCGATCCGCCATACAACACCCGCTATTGGGGGGTATGCAGCGTGGTGATTTCCCTCTCTTCGCTGTTTACCGATGCGGGGATCGCTTCTTTTGAGTTTAAACACAATCTAGCCATTCGCGGCGCAGACAGTAAGGGCATGGATGGTGACCTCTTCTACGGTGAGCAATCAACGTTTGACAATGCATTTGCTGTCGAGTCTGTTCATTTCCCCTACGGCAGTTGGGTATTGGCGGCATCTGCCAAACAAAATCTGTTGGCTAATAGCGCATGGTATCGGGTTCACATCGTCCGCTTAATGGGCTACCCGATGATCCTGTTGTTGGTGATGGCGTTTGCCTTAACCTATCGCCTGTTTATCACTGCTAGCAAACGTTCACTGCAAGATGAACTGACGCACTTACCGAATCGTCGTTACTTTATGTACACACTCAACGAGCACTTTGAGGCGATGAAAAAAGGCACGTCAACGGACTCGTTTGCCATTTTGAATATCGACTTGGACCAGTTTAAAGCGATCAATGACACATATGGCCATTCAGCCGGCGATAAGGTGTTAATTGCCACTGCCGAGCGACTCAAAAGCGTGTTGCGCATGAGTGATGTTGTGGCGCGTTTAGGCGGCGATGAGTTCCTTATTTTGCTGTCGAGAATCGAGAAAGTGGAAGATATCGACATCATCAATATTGAATTGCAAAAGGCGATTTGCCAAACGCCCGTCATCTACGAACATCATCTGATCAATCTTAAAGTCAGTATTGGCTATGCGGTCTATCGACCTGAATTTAAAGACATTGATGAGATGCTCAAGCTTGCTGACCAACGTATGTATGAAGAAAAGCGTCGTCAGAAGCAAAGAACTCTCACAGATTAGATCGTTCGCTCAGCACACTGAGTAGACCCATGCTATAGAATGAATAAAGGTTGAAGTTTGGAGAGAGTATGAAGGATCTGTCTCAATGGCTAAAGGAGTATGGCGAGAGCCATCAGCACCCAGTCAATCAAAAAATTCATAAAGTCGCAGTCCCCGGAATTTTTTTGTCGGTGGTGGGCTTGCTGTGGTCGATTCCGTCAATTCCGTTGTATGGCCTCAATTTAAATTGGGTTTGGCTCGCTTTGGTCCCAACTATGGTGTTCTATTATCGCTTATCACTTAGCGTGTTTCTGATGATGCTCGGTTTCTCATTAGCATGCATCTCACTTATCTGGTCGTTGGAACTGCTGCAGATTTCGGTGTTGCTGGTGTCGCTGGTCCTATTTGCGGTTTTGTGGTTGTTGCAGTTTGTTGGCCACAAAATTGAAGGGAAAAAGCCTTCCTTCTTTGAGGATGTGCAGTTTCTTTTGATCGGGCCCATTTGGGTATTTCGCAAGCGCTAGCTAAATCGCTAAATTTGCAAATTGCATTTATGAAATTTGCATTACGCATTCTTTTGCAATTTGCGATAATGGTATGCGACTAGTTTTTGTGAAATAGGCGGTTTTTCGTGCAAAAATGCCCATTTATCGTATTTGAAAAGTTGGCACGCTTTCTGCTTTACTTTAGATGACCCTTATTAAGCCGAGGGTCACCTAGCCAACTGACGTTGTTAGTGAACTCATTTTGTTCACACTTATATATAGCCAACCACGGTGATTGTGGTTGGCTTTTTTTCTTTAAACCTTTCTCTTTAGGCTAAGCGTCTTGGCAACCACTATAGCAACTCGGTTTTCTCGGACACACGGCACCGCGCGAGCAAATCACTCGAGCATCAGAGGCCAGTCCGCGCTCAATCCAATTAATATTTAAAATCTTAGCGATAGTCGTGAACTCTTTCTGAATATGACGCGGAATCGGTGCACTGCCGCCCTGACCAACACACAGCGCTTTCAGCTCTTCTGCTAATTCGACCGAGTTTCCGCCTTGCGCATCAATCGCTGGGTTAAGGTCGATACCTGCGCACAGCACGCGATTGTTGCCAGCAGGATCTGTCATGTTGACCGATTCACAGCAATAGATTCTTGGCTCGTCCCCCACATTCAAGATAGAGATTTGCGCTGAGCTACCTTGTTGCGGCTCAGACAAGCGACGAAATACGGCCCAATGCTGACATGGATCGTTGACCTTGCGCATGTTCCCCCATGGTAGTGGAATACCGTTACCGCGATACACCGCCTTAAGCTTGTTTTGACCGTAGGCATCAAAGTAATGCCAATGGGGATAAGGAGACACGACGGTCATCCGGCGCATCGCCACGGAAGGAGAAACCCCCGCTTTCTGATGAACATCGATCTCGTAACCACTTCTATCTAGAAGCTGTCTAAACGGCACTTTCGGGCACAGTAACGCGCCAGCAAAAAAACTCGACTCAAAGTCGCGCCACGCCTGCAAGATGTCTTGTGAATTTAGCTCCGATGTCGGCGCACTTTGATTGTGCTCTTCCCAACTATTGGCATGACCCACCGACAGGACGCTCTTTAGTCCCTCTTTGCTGTGCAGAACACAGTGACCAATATAGACCGCTAAATCATATTTAAGCCGTGTCGGGTACTGTTTTAGTATCTCATTGAGAAAGATAGTGCCTGGCGGTTCAAAAAAAGAGGTGACCACCTGTTTGGCGCTGACGCCAAGTTCGTCAACGACATCCTTTGGTGGCTGAGAGACCCAGCGGATGGTCAAGCCCAAACTGCGCGCTATATCCATCAGGTCTTCAGCGGAGAGGTTCAGTCTTTTTAACCCCACTTCTTCCGCTGCGCGCTCAAGATCAGGGAAATGGTTCTGATTGCTCTCTTGATGCGCTCGGATTAGTAGGTGGGCGAACTGGCGTCCGGTAATGCCGGTTTGCGATAGCATCTCTGGAATCGCGATTTGCAAGATATCGTTAGAGAACAAGAAGCTCGGCTCCAGCGCCATGCCACTGATCCCACCGCGATTACCTTTATCGGGAGTGATGTCTGCTTGCTCTGGCTCATCGTCAAGAAACCAAGCCGGATCTTTTTGAAATACTTCGGCAATCACCTCAAGCATGTCAATGCTCGGTACCCGTTTTCCGCGTTCAATCATCGAGAGATAGGAAACAGAAGGTGCGTACTCTGGGCTAACACGAATACAACGTGCAGAGAGATCTTCCATGGTTAAGTGGTTGCGTTTTCTCAGGTTTCTTATCTTAGTCCCGAGAAAATGAGACTGACGAATTAAGCTTTTTGACACCGGCATTTTGTAAAATTCACACTGTAAAATTTTTGTTGTGAAATTGTAGTCAAAAATTCACTAGTATACAAAGTAAGCAAAGTCACAAATTAGCAAAACAAGTCAACGCTAATTTTGAATATTTGCTCTAGGACAAAAAGTTGTGAAATATCCGCGAGGGAAACGCTATGAACATGCTGACATTCGATAAGACTGAAATCCAAAAACAAAATAAGCCATTTATCGCTGAAGCAGTCTTCGCGGTAGAAACGAGCCAAGCAATGGAGAAGCAGGTAAAAGCCAAACAGCTACTGGATCGCCTGTTTCCATTAGAGAATGGTTCGCACAAAGATGTGACCGCTTACGTGATCGATTACCGTCACGTTATGGCCTACTTCAAAGATGGCCGACACAGCGGCCTAAAACACCCTAAACACTTTGTTGCTTTCACTGGCGAAAAAGAAGACCCAGAGTCTATCTTGTTCCGCGATGGGACAGGAAGCCATGTTGAAGTGACTCTAGGTTGCCATAAAGGGACAGGTTGTGTTGAGTTGATTGATATCGAAGATATTCAGCTTGAAACCTGCACCACCTTCCCACAAGAAATGGCGGGAATGTCGGCAATGCGCCACTGGATAAGCCTAGTGAAAGGTGATGAGAAAGGAAAGCCGCGAGCGTGCACTGAAGAAAAAGAGTACACCGCTAAAAATGGTGATGACTACCCGCTAGGTTGCTGTTACACCATGAGCTGAAAAGCGTGATGAATACAAAAAAGGGTACGAAAACGTACCCTTTTTTAATCAATCTAGGATTAGAAATGCAGTTGGATAACAGACGTGACAACCGCACCAGGACGACGTACACCTTCGATTTCCACTTTGATCTCCCGTTCGATCTCTAGCCCTTTGCGGATTGGCGTAACTTTAGCCAGAGTACTCACCGCACGAACTCGGCTACCTGCTTTAATCGGATAGGGGAAGCGAACTTGATTAAGGCCAATGTTCACGATCATTTTGGCGGTTGGAAACAAATTGTTGTCTGGATCGACACTATCAGTCAGTTTAGGCAGTAGCGCCAACGTCAAAAAACCATGAGCGACCGTCGTTTTGAACGGTGAATCCGTTGCCGCGCGCTCAGGATCGGTATGAATCCACTGCATATCTTCAGTGACCTGTCCGAACTGATTGATCCGCTCTTGCGACACATCAAACCATGCACCGATATGGATAACTTCACCTAGCTTGGCTTGCAACTCGTTGTAAAGTTTTTGAGCTTCTGGTTTGAGCTCGATCGCCTGTGGCTGGGGAGCTTCAACTTCATCGTTTACCGCTGGAGCATGAAAATCACGCAGACGAGTAAACAGGTGGCGGTTGTTAGCCTTATTGACAATTTCTCCCCAGTATTCACGCACAGTTGGAGTCATCCACTGCATAAACTCAGAATGCTGCTTAGAATTTGATTCACCACGATGTTTAAATAAGTCAGCGACTTTCATAAAAACCTCAGTTTTTGAACACACAAGCCAGTTAATCGCCTAATTTTGATATAGTTCACACTGTTATGCAATGACTTTCGGGCGTACATGCGTTAACTGAACAGTGTATAATACATATATTTCAATGCTTTAATAATAAAACACTATTTTATTACAGAGTGGAACTTAGAGCTCCTAGTCTACAATTTGCGAACGATATCACGTTGAATTTTACCGATTAACGACCACTAACTGCTTATATTATCGACACTTAAACGAAACTGCGTGAAATAGAGCTTTACAACGATTAAGCATGAACCTAGTATACGTCCCGCAACGGAGAGATGGCTGAGTGGTTGAAAGCACCGGTCTTGAAAACCGGCATACGTTAATAGCGTATCTAGGGTTCAAATCCCTATCTCTCCGCCACTTTCAAAGATTAAACCGCTGTTTTTACAGCGGTTTTTTTCGTTTTTATGCCTCCAGACTCGGCAAGTACACCGTGGTCGTACAGATAGTGCGTATCGACCGCTGAACCACATATATAAGTCCCGACTCATATCCAACTTTTAGCGACCACTTTGGTTAACAAAGTCATCGGTGCTCGTCTGTCCGTTGATTCGATGTTTGTCTCCACACTAAGCTCACGAAAATCAAAACTTTTGACACGGTTTTGAGCTGCTATGAGCGAATACATGAAATTGATGCATAAATTTATAAAGAACAAGAGTATATATGTATGTATCTATTTGGTGATTCTAAATAGAGAAAGATCGCTCCAGCATCGAGGCCATTAAAGTGGACAAAGGAATAAATATGTTTAGTTCAGTGATGAATTATGAGCAGTATGCCTTAGGTATTATTTTACTGTTCACTATCTCCATGTTTTTGTTTAGCCCATGGCGTCACGATATGGTGGCTTTTGCTGGTTTAGTTGCCGCTGTACTGCTAGGGATAGTGGCGCCAGAGCAGGCTTTTTTGGGGTTTGGACACCCTGCGGTCGTCACTGTTGGTTGCATACTTATCTTGAGTCAGAGTTTGCAAAATTCAGGTGCGGTGGATGTACTTGCTCGTACAGTATTGCCCCAGAATGCAGGTCGTACCTTAAGCTTGCTTGTATTGATGGGTTTGGGCGCCTTTTTGTCGGGATTTATGAATAATGTAGGTGCAATGGCTCTGCTAATGCCTATTGCTATTCAATTGGCTCAAAAGCTTGAGATGCCGCCTGGCCAAATCCTTATGCCATTGGCTTTTGGCACAATTTTAGGTGGTATGACTACGCTAATCGGTACTCCTCCCAATTTAATTGTGGCCGGTTTCCGAAAGGAAGCGGGTCTAGGTAGCTTTGGAATGTTTGACTTTACTCCTATCGGTGTGTCTGTTGCCCTAGCTGGAATTTTGTTCGTTGCTTTCATCGGCTGGAGGTTGGTGCCTTCGCGAGCAAAAACAGAGTCAGACGGGTTTGATTCTGGCGCATATCTTACCGAACTATACGTGACGGAGTCGAGTAAGGTGGTCAATCTTTCGATACGGGAAATCAAAGAGCTTATCAAAGATATGGATGCTCAAATCACCGGAATCGTGCGCAACAAAGTGAGAATCATCGCGCCTAATCCAGGTCGGCGAGTGACTTTCGGCGATATACTGATTGTCGAAGCTGAAGCTGACTCTCTGAATGATCTGCTCTCTACGTTGGATCTTGAACTCTTGCCTCACAGCGAGAGCAGTGACACTTCGCCAACCTCTGAGGTTGAAGAGCAAGAGAAAGAGCCGGTACAGGATGATATAGGTTTGTTTGAGCTGGCGGTGATGCCGTCATCCAAGCTGTGTGACCGCCGAATTGGAGACTTAGCGCTGCAGGCTCGATATGGAGCCAACTTGCTGGCGCTATCTCGAGAAGGTCATAAGAAAACACACCGACTACGATCGCAATCTATTTTATCTGGCGACCTTTTGTTACTTCAAGGCAACCAAGAATCCATTAATGCCTTTGCTTCGGACTATGGGTGCGTACCTTTAGCCCAGCGAGAACTACGTTTACCGAATAAACGTAATGCTTGGCTATCAAGCCTTATTATGCTGGCTTCAATTAGTGCTGCTGCAATGGGGATATTGCCCGCTACGATTGCATTTGCCCTCGGTGTTGTCTTGTCCCTATCACTTAAAACAATCGCGGTTCGAAAAGTCTACGATGCGGTAGATTGGTCTGTCATTGTGTTGTTAGCTGCACTAATTCCGATTGCGAATGCCATTCAAAGTACTGGCATGGCCGATATTATCGCCAATTTTTTACTTAACTCCTTGGCGCAAGGTAATGCGGTGGTAACACTGATTTTGATTCTTGTTGTTACCATGTTTTTATCCGATTTGATGAACAACGCGGCAACGGCTGCGGTGATGTGCCCTATTGCGATTGGCTCGGCAACGGCGCTGAATGTCAGCCCAGATTCATTCTTGATGGCAGTGGCCATCGGGGCGTCGTGCGCATTTTTGACACCCATAGGCCATCAAAACAATACGTTAATCCTTGGGCCGAGTGGATTTAAATTTAGCGACTATTGGAAGCTTGGTTTACCCCTTGAGTTGATAGTCATCGCGATTTCAGTACCACTTCTGTTAATTATTTGGCCGCTCTAAAGATTTCGAGCAATTAGCTTCAAATAATGGTCAATTATTGACTACTGTAAAAGAAAGTATTTGTTCATCATTGTGGTCACCGCAGTGACCTTTACCCACGACCTATGAGCCAGTTGAGCGGATCAATGCTCGAGTTAGGCTGTTAGTGTCGACCAAATGGAACTTAACGATGTCCTCAGAAACAATTGCGCTAACATTGGCCAGTATCGGGCTGTTGGGGTTGTGCTGCCAGTGGGTTGCCTGGCATTTTAAATTGCCAGCGATTCTATTTTTATTGCTCACTGGTTTACTTGTAGGGCCATTTTTCGGGGTGATTCAGCCTCAACATACCTTAGGAGAGCTTTACTTTCCGTTTATCTCACTAGCGGTCGCCGTCATTCTGTTTGAGGGGAGCCTCACTCTGAACTTTAAACAGATAAGAGGTACAAGCAAAAGTGTATGGAGCATCGTCACTTTGGGAGCCATCATCTCTTGGGCGATAACGTCGACTGCGACCCACTATTTGTTGGGCTTTGATTGGGCGCTTGCTCTGCTTTTCGGAAGCTTGACCGTAGTAACAGGCCCTACCGTTATTGTTCCGCTTCTTCGTACTGTACGCCCTAGCAGCAAGCTATCGAACATTTTGCGTTGGGAAGGGATTCTCATCGACCCTCTAGGCGCCCTGTTTGTGGTTATGGTGTATGAGTTCATCGTCTCGCAAAGCCAAGTCAATAGCTTGATTGTATTTGGATTAATTTTAATCATTGGCTTTGCATTTGGGATTGCCGCTGGTGCCCTTGTTGCGACAATGATGCGCCGTCATTGGCTACCTGAGTATCTCCAGCCTTTTGCTGTGCTTGTTATATTACTTGGGGTATTTACCGGCTCAAACTTTCTTGAGCATGAGTCAGGATTATTGACGGTCACGGTGATGGGCGTCTGGTTGGCCAACGTCAAGGACGTCAACATCAGTCATATTCTCCATTTCAAAGAGAATTTAACCATACTCTTTATCTCTGGATTGTTTATTTTTCTAGCAGCCAGTGTGGAGCTGAGTGATTTTGAACAGTTGGGTGTTTCTGCGTTACTTTTGTTTGCACTTATTCAGCTGGTTTCCCGTCCAGTGTCAATCTTTTTGTCGACCCTGAAAAGTAGCTTAGTGCTCAAAGAGAAAGCCTTTCTAGCATGGGTTGCTCCTCGAGGTATCGTCGCAGCAGCCGTGTCGTCTTTGTTCGCATTAAAACTGACTCAATTGCAAGTTGAAAACGCTAACTTGTTGGTGCCACTGATTTTCATGGTCATCATCGGAACCGTAGTATTGCAAAGTGCGACAGCGCGCCCTATCGCCAGGTGGTTAGGGGTGGCTGAGCCCTCTCCTCGAGGGTTCTTGATTGTTGGGGCCAATGACGTTGCCCGAACCATTGGTAGTGCGATAAAAACTTATGACTGTCGTGTACTCATGTCGGATACCAACTGGGACTATGTCAGCAAGGCTCGGATGGCGGGCTTTGAGAGCTATTATGGCAACCCTACGTCAAGTCATGCAGACGAGCATTTAGATTTGATCGGGATAGGGCAGGTAATAGCTGTTACGCCGGATCACCATTTAAACGCGATGGCAGGGGTGCACTTTTCCCACGAGTTTGGGGCTAGAAAAGTGTTTAGTCTGCAACAAAAGAAGAGCCAAGATACATTAGATAAGTTGTCCCACAATGGCGAGCACTCATACTCCTTGTGGCTAGGTGGCACAATAGGCTATAAGCAGATCGCGAGCTTGATCAGCCAAGGCGCAGAGGTGAAGCATACTCCGATCAGTGACGCTTTTACCTTTGAAGATTATCAATTGCAGTATCAGTCGTCGATCGTGGTGCCTTTGTTTGTTGTCAGTGAGACGCAGCGCATTCATTTGATCACTCAACCCGCTAGTTTTAAGCCGGAAAGCGGTGAGGTGATGGTTGCGTTAATCAAAAATGAGTCGAGCTAGACTAGTCAGCGATGGGCCGCATTGCAACGCCCTCAATGCTTATATCGTTTGCTACTTGAACCAAGCTTGATGCTACTTCGCCAATAGTTTAAATGTGTTAACATCAAACCTCTAGCGATACAGGTAGACTCAAAGCATGGAAAGCACCGAAAAATACGATCACTTAGTCCATATCAAGAGCCATGATGAGCTGGCCTTGTACCAACTGATCCCAAATGTGGTTTGGTTTTTTGACCTCGACAAGCATGGCTGGTGGTGGGGAAACCAAGCAGCAGTCGAGTTTTGGGGTTTGGACAACGTGCAGCAGTTGATCGACAAGGATTTGTCTGGTGATACGCAAGGGGCGAAGGACAGAACCGCACAAACCTTTGAGCTCGCAGCGAAAAATGGTCTGACTATCGACCCTTGGACCACCTACCCAAACGGCAAACCGAAAACCGTCTTTATGATGCACCGAGCGGTGTTACTTGGCCCCAACAAACATCGCGGCATCATTGCTTTTATCAATGAGAAAGTGGAGTTAGGCGAGCAGCCGGAAAACCTTTTGTTGGTTGAAGCGATGCGCTATACCCGAGTCGCAGCGACAACCTTTACTGAAGCCGGCGAAGTGGTGATCGAAAACCCAGCGGCTACCGAAACCTACGCACATCTCAATACCAGTCGCACCCCTGATGAGACGAGTACCTTTGTTGCGCGCTTTGCCTGCGCTGAACAAGGGCGAAAATGCCTGGCAACCGCCATCGAACAACAAGGGGGGCGATGGGACTACATCATGCGCACTGCGCAAGGAGAGCGGCAACATTCGTTAGATATTCGTCGCACCCGCCACCCTCTTACCGGCGAGTTCTTGTTGCTGGTGGTTGAGTATGATGTGACAGAGCTCTACCAAGCACTTGCTGAAGTCGAGCAAGCACGAAAACGCCTTCATGATATCGCGATGACCGACACGCTTACCCAAGTTTCGAGCCTGCACCATATGCAAGAAGTCGCCAAGCAAACACTCATCGACGCAACACGTGAAGGGGAAGGGGTTCGAGTGTTGTTTATTGATCTCGATGGTTTTAAGCAGATCAATGACAAACATGGCCATGATATTGGTGATGAAGTGCTTAAAATCGTCGCGCAGCGAATCAAATCCGTCATTCGTGACACGGATATGCTCGCCCGAATCGGTGGTGATGAGTTTGTCATCCTTCAGGCTGGTGCAAATGATACGGAGAGCATCGCTCAGCGCACGCTCAGCACCTTGGCTGAGCCGATCAAAGTGCAGGGCAACATGGTAAAAGTGAACGCCAGTATTGGTATTGCCTCTTACCCTGAGCAGGCCGACAATCTAAAAGATCTGCTCAAAATCGCCGATGACGCCATGTACAAGGTGAAAAAGTCAGGCAAGAATGCCTACGCGTTTGCCGAGGGCTGTGAGTAAAGACTAGTCGAAACCGAAGAGATCTCGAGTGTAAACCTTATCTAAAACATCGATTGTTTCAGCGAAAATTTTATTAA
Organism: Vibrio sinaloensis; assembly: GCF_023195835.1. NCBI lineage: Bacteria > Pseudomonadati > Pseudomonadota > Gammaproteobacteria > Vibrionales > Vibrionaceae > Vibrio > Vibrio sinaloensis. The sequence goes on from NZ_CP096200.1 coordinate 918,077, forward strand.
TTTTTAGCGTCATCTTGACCCTTTCTATCTTCGTTGGGAAATCTAGGGTCATAGCTTACTTATTGCTTTTACAGAAGAGTGTGGCCTAGCTAGTTATCTAGGGCATTTCTGTATTAGGGTTAGCTGAGTCAAAAATGGGTGTAGTACTTAAGGAAGATAAAACGCAAGAGCTGACTGCTAATGCAAAGGTGTTTATGGTTTTTCCTTTACAGACACTTCAACATATTGAATAACATCTCCCAGAGCAAATGTTGAGCTGCTACCAAAAGTAACTTCAGTCTTTTTATCTATCGAAAAGTCAAACGTCCCCGAAACCCAAACGCCATTAATCAATGCATTACCATTTTGTACGTAGACATCTGAAGTACACACGTTGCAGTCGTTGCGTTTAACCTGCGTTACCGTCCAAATTTGGTTTGTTGGAACGGTGTAAAGCTGTGAGTTGTCTAGTAGAAGCAATAGTGCAGTAAATTTAAAAAAATAGCTGAATTTCGTTGTTACAGCGCTCATCTTGCACTTATCTACTATGGGTATAAATTGCATGTTGTATTAAATAGATGAGTTTTATATTTAAGTTAATGATCGAGAGAGTCACAGTCCACCAATGCTGATATAAAAATTAATTTTATATTTGTAAATATCAGATAAATTATTGTTGGTCTGAGTTAATAACTCATATTCAACAGAATTAGTGGAACTCCAGATGTCTATTTCATTGTTAGAGGTGCCATTATTCCCTATAATATTTTCTAATTCGATTGATATATCACTATTCACTGTTAGGTTATGAGCGGAATTAACGTTATTTAATATATTCAAAAAGTTGCTGGCCACTTGGTGATTATTAGTGTTGTTATAATAGTATTCGATCTGTACATTAGTCATAGTACAGATTTTTTGATGAACTATTATCAGGTCTCCCGTGTCATAAATGAAAAATTGCTTCTTTGTCGGCTCTCCACTGTCTTCATCAATAGATAATATCTCTTTGACAATAAATTCAGAACTAATGTCAACGAAATTATTAGTGCAATTTATACTTGCACTTGTTTCAAATGAAGTTAGTGCAAAAATAATCAATATGACTCGAATCAACATGTGTCCTTAAGCAGATGTTTACATTTTGATACCGTAGAGTAAGGCTTCGCCTCACTCTATATATTTCCGTTCGAGTTTGTCAGCAATGAGGTAATATGCTGGGATAGTTCATTGTGATCGGTTAATAATAAGTGCAGTCGTAAATTACACTGCTCTTGCTATATAGTTCAGGACCTTTTCCACCTATTTCTGTCCAAGCGTAAGAGTTTGCTAGATTGTCATAAAACCCGTACCAATTAACTATGTAGTCGCGGTTGTTTAATTTTTTCAAGCTAAACATAGGTTTGCTGCTGCTAAAGTTGTCCCAGCTAAGGAAGGCACCAGCACGTCCAATGTTATCTATATTTTTGAAGTAATAAATGTACTCATCGTTGCCTTGGGTTTCATATCTTGTATTTACGTAGATTTGGTTAGAATTTACTTCAACCCTTGCACTGTTTTTGTCTAAAAATGATATAGAAAAGTAGTGATTGTTGCTAGAGCCCGCGTTGTCACAAGTCGCTTGGAGCATGCCCGAGGAAGCTTGAGCAGCAGATGAAAAAATGACTATTGGTAATAAATATTTGATCACTGTAATAACCTCTTGATATCGCCTAATTTAATCTTTAGGTCAGTTACACCAGATTTTTCCTCTTCGAGAAACTTATCGTATAAAGATAGAGCTTCCTTTAACGTTTTGTTCGGCTGACCATATACTCCCGGTGGTAAACTGGCCCATTCCCACGCATATCCAAGACCAGGTGGTGGGTTTAGTGCTTTTTCTATGTCACCTGATATTAAGTACGGCCATCCGTTTTTGCGTTTATGTTTTAATAGTACCACGGCAAAGATATCCTGGTTGCGGGGAGAGAAGTCGTTTATCCCGTATTTGCGCCTATACCTCACCAGTTTCTCATCATCCCACACGTAGCCCATTACTTGGTATGCACCAGCTGCGGTTGATGTGGTTTTTCCAAATGGTATATGTATACGAGGGTGATCACTCCAATCTTTACCGAAGTCTTTGATAAATGATTTTCCTCCAAATAAGGTTTCGTAACCGATATCTCCGATAGTCCCTTCGCCAACACGTAGCATCCTCATAAAGGCTCTAACTCGTAGTTCTTGTTCTGTGTTGAGCTTCTCATACTCCCACCCCTCAACGAGTGCTTCATCCAACCCTAAGATAGTGCCTTTGCCGACAATACCATCGACTGCGCCCACTTGGTACTCAGGGTGGGTGGTGTTGGTGGGCTGGTAGTGTTCTTGGAACAGCTTAACCTGACGCTCAGTCGTGGGACCAAAATGGCCGTCGGCGCCCGCGTTGCCTAGGTCAAAGCCCAGTTCTATCAAAGCGTGTTGAATAAACACAACTTCATCGAGTTTTGAACCTTGCTTGTAGGAAGGAACTTCACGGTTCGCGAGTTTTTCGAGTGGTGGCGATTGTTTGAGTAGCGATGACTTTAGAATCGGTGTTTGGTGGTGTTGCTCATCACTAGAGGCACTCTCCGTTTGACTAGCAGGTGTGGCAGACACGGCTTGTCGTTCGTCGTCAGCTTGTGCAGTTTCGGCCGCTGGCACGTTTAGCGTAGTGATCACATTGGCCGTGGCGCTTTGTTTTGAGGCGTTAACCTCTAGCGGCTTCAATTCTGAAACTTCAATGGCATTGGCGAGTGTTTTTGGTAGCTCCGCAACTTGGCCTGCATAACCGCTGCCACTTCCTGCGCTTCCTCCTGAGTTTAGATTGACGCCAGCCCCTGAGAGATGAACGCCTGCAGGATCGATCTTAACGAAGCTTCCAGCGGCTTTTAACGTGATTTCGCTACCAGCTTCGATAACCACTTTGTTGCCGGCTTTAATGTGGATTTCAGAGCCTGACTCGTTCACCCATACTTTCCCTGTTTTGAGATGCAATGCTCCCTGGACAATCAGCGTTTGATCTTGGCCAACTTGGGTTCGCTTGTCCCCTGATACGGTTTCGTGTCGATTGTTTTGCACGCGCTCAAAGTAGTGGTTATGAACCTTGATATGTTGATCGTGTTTGATGTGGGTGGTCGCATTGTGCTCGACCTCGATATCGAAGTCTTTTTGGGCGTGGATAAAGACTTGTTCATGGTCAGCTTGATCCTCAAAACTGAGCTCATTGTAACCTTCACCTTGATGGGTTTCTGTGCGAAGAACCGTTTTGGTTTTATGCTCAGGCAGCGAATAGGGTGAAGTATTGGTGACATGATAGGTTCGCCCAGTAATGATAGGCTGATCGGGGTCACCATTTAAGCACTCTACGATAACCTCATGGCCCACTCTGGGTATGGCCATAATGCCATATTGGCTACCAGCCCAACCTTGCGATACGCGAACCCAACACGAGCTGTGTTCATCGCCCTCTGAGTATCGGTCCCAGGGCATTTGGACTTTAACTCGACCGTATTCATCGCAGTAGATTTCCTCTCCTTCAGGACCAACGACAGTGGCCATCATCGGGCCGTCCACGACAGGTTTGACCATCGGCTCTGACTGCCAATTTTGCTCGCTCGATATTGCAACAAACTGGTTGTGGTATGTCGTTGCGCCAGAGCCCGCTTCTTCTTCGAGTGCTTGAGGCTGAGTGCCCTGATGCGTGGCTTTGACGACTAGCCACTCACGGTTGAGGGACGTCTCTGGGTGGTCAATGAGCGGTAATCGATAACCTGGCTGAACGGCTGCTACATTGCTTTTACAGTGGATGAGTTTTGCATCACGGCGCAAAAACTCAAGCCGGGCAGTGTTGATCATTTTGCCTGAGGCATCGCTTTTAAATCGGCCTGGGGCATCGAAGTGTTCATAATCTTGGCTTTGATAGTCGCAATCTGTGGCGAGAGCCGTTTGCTGAAATGAGTAAGTGGGCTTTTTAAAACTCTGGTCTTTCAGTAGCACAGAGCTCGGCGCAATTTGGGTGTCGACACTGAGGCTAGATATATACTCTTGACTGGTTACCGTGCTGCTTAGTCCATTGTAGGTGGCTGGGGTCGTCATTGTTGGCAAACAAGAATTGCTGTCACTAAACAGCAGAGTATGTTTGCCTTGCTCAAACACAAAACTATACACCATGCCTTCTTCTGCCGCGATCCTATGCAGGAAGTCTAAATCGGTTTCTCGGTACTGAACACAGTATTCGCGCTGCGGATGGTCGTTTTTCAGTGAGAATGCGAAGTCATCGATATTCATCTCTTGCAGCAATATAGAGATAATTTCAGGGACGGTATTGAACTGGAAAATGCGACTGTTTTGGCGCAGAGACAGACGTTCCAGTGCTGGTACTAAAGTCAGTGCGTAGAAAGTGTGGTGATGTCCGGTGTCGCCCTTTGAAAAACTTCGAGCAATGCCGTGAACGGTTTTCACCCGTACGGAGTCACGATATAGGTTAAGTTGTACCGACTTATCAACTACGTCCTCGGCTGTAAGCCGAGCATTGCGGCTGGCCAGTTGAATATCGTAGTAATAACCATTGCACAGTTGGCCGTCTGCTTGGGTATGGTGAGAGAGAGACTCGCTGCCGTGGAACTCTCTGACGACAAATGCCTCAGCGTCGAGTCCTTCAACAGTGAGATTGAAATTGAGTTTGGTCATAAACTTCGCCCTAGGTAATCGCCACTACCAACCTCTGTTTGGCACTGCATTCAAATTTGGCTTAACCAGATCGGTATAAAACCCTAATCAAGACACATCCGCTAGCTGCGTCTTGATTAGGGTTGTCAATAGCCCACCTAAAGGTGGGCTAAAACCAAGCGTTAGATTACGCTTCGATAGGCTTACGCCAGTCGTCAGAGCCAGACGTACCTGCGTTAACGTGATCCCAAGTGATCTTACGGTAAGACATGGACACAGTTAGGTTCTGTGTGAAGTCAGCCATTGAAGGATCTTGACAGTGTGGCATTTCGCAACGAATGTCGACGATTGATGCATTCTCTAGCTTAGTGGTGAAGAAGTTCTCTTGTTTACCTTCGATTGAAGTGCGGTACCACTTTAGCTCAACAGTCTTCATTTTTTCGCCAGAAGAAAGTGCGTTGTAAAGTAGTGGTACTGCTTTGTTTAGAGAAACAGTGAATTGGAATGGCTTGTGAACACGTTGGCCTGAAGGTTGACCAGATTGAGGGTCAGTTGGAACGGTTACGACGTGGTCAAACTTTTGAACCAGCATTTCATCTTCGTGACCTTCTACAAACGAATCACCGATAGAATCAGCAGTACATGCGCCTGCAGTAATTAGACCCTGAGTTTCACCTTCGATAGAGATATAACATGGAGTTGGCATAGCAATCCTTTCCTTTAGTGTGTTTGTTTAACATGTGAATGTGATGACTAAAGGGCAATTGTTATGCCTGATTTTAATGTTATTAAATATCAATCACTTACGTTTTTTGGCTTCTCCGGCTGAGCAAATTTTTACCTAGCATAAGCAAAAACACGTTGTTCAATGAGCAATATGTTGTGATCCGTTATCCACGTTGGAAAGGGCGCAGTAACTGATGGCCGAAGACATTGATCAAGGCTCCAGTCACAATCAAGCCACCGCCAAGGAAGGTCCATATTGACGGGATCTCATCAAAGATCCACACACCAAGCAGCGCGGAAAAGACGATTTGAATATAGGAATAGGCGGAGGCTTTCCCCGCAGCTTGAGTTTGCATCGCTTTGGTCAATCCGTACTGACCAATCTGAGTAAAAATACCCACCAGGACCAACAACAGCGTCAGGTAGAGGCTGGGCCAAACAAAGTTATCCCAAATGAGCAGCAAAGAGACAGGCAGCGCGATCAGTGGAAAATACATGATGATTACCGAGCTGTCTTCGGTTTGGCTTAGTTTCCGCACGATTACATAGGCAACCGAGCTCCCCAGAGCGCCGAGTAGCGCCGTCATCACGCTAAACAGCGGCAGTTCATACTCTATCCCGCTATTTAGGCTGGGCTGAATCATAAAGCCAAGTCCCGCCAAACAAAACACGATGCAGATGATAGTGGAGGTTTGAATTCGTTCTTTCAGTAAAACCAACCCGAGCAACGCGGTAAATACGGGATGAACATACTGTAAGATGGTCGCCTCGGCCAAAGGCAGTGTCGTGACCGAGTAGTAAACACACATCAGGGCAAAGGTACCGATAACGCCACGCACAAGCAGCAAAGACTTGTTATTGCCCCAGGGCGAGAGTCTCTTGCGTTTGACATCAAGATAGCTGATGACCAGTGACACCAAGGCGCGCGCCGCCACGATTTCAAACACCGGAATACCATAGTGGCTTACATACTTGACGCAGGCTGACATCAGCGCAAACCCAAGCGCAGAGAGCAGCATGAATCGAACCCCAACCGGGACTTGAGTGTAAACTTGGCCAAGCATGGTATCGCCTTGATGATAATCGTTGTTAGCCAGGCAGGATAAAGGATGTCGTTTGGGGTTGCCAGAGAAAGTCGGTCATGTCTTTGTTTTCTAGCGCATTGAATGGCGTAGCGGTATAACGAGCGGCAGATTTTTAAGGTCAATCATATAAGGTGTCAATGCTGATTCAGCTACAAATCGCTGCAAGCCGGTGCTAGACTGCGCAGGGTATTTTACTGAGCAACATAGGTAACCTGATGAATCCAATTATTGCATTGTTGAAAGAGAACAATATAAGCGATGAGCAAATTAACCAACTGTTCCAAACGCTAACGGACAATCCATTGGCGGCGATGGGGACGCTTGGCCAACTTGGATTACCACAAGATAAGCTGCAACTTTTGATGGGCCAAGTGATGCAAAATCCCGCGTTGATCAAACAAGCAGTAGAAGAGTTAGGGCTGGACTTTTCTAAAGTGGAGCAGGCGAAAGCCAAACTTCAGCAGCCATCTTAATGGCAAGTTCTGTCACCCAATAGGCCGTGCAATAGCGCGGCCTGTTTGTTTATAAAACAAAGCGAAGGGTGACGGCAACAAACGCATGGTCGCTGGCATTTTTATCATTTTCGTAAACAGGATTGATTAGGTGTTGATCAAGCACCGTCACGCCGCTCACATCAGCTAAAGATTGGGCTGAGTGAGGTTGAAACTCTTGTGACAGCAAAATGTAATCAAGCACGTTGCCGGTACTGAAATGATAATGAGTCGCGGGTCTATGGGTAGGCACCGGATTTTGCAATTCCCAGCAATCAGTCAACGCCAATGTCGCATCGTCCGACTCGATTGGGCTAATTAGCGGGGCAAGCGTATCACTGCTTAAGCTTTGATTAAAATCACCCATTAATGCGGTCGGCATTGGACGCTGTTGATACTGCTGCTGCATAAACAGCCGTAACAGCAGCGCTTCCCACCCTCGCTGCTGCGCCGATAACCACCTTCCTACCAGAGGTTGTGCACTTTGTTCATCAATGCTTTCAGTCGCCCGCTGTGATTTTAGGTGGCAAACGTAAACACCAACTTCACCAATGTTAGGCACATTCACAATACAAAAAATCGGCTGACGGCTAAATGTAGGAGGTGAGATTTGATATCCCTGATAGATAGACGAGCTAGGGGGAACGGCTTGTACGTGTTTCAATGGGTAGCGTGATGCTACAGCTACCACAGGGTGTGAGAAAATGTACTCATCGGTCACCTCAGGGGTGTCGACCGTAGCAAAGTAGTGGTAACCCATTTGCGCCATCAACGTCTTGGCAGCATCAATACTAAACACTTCTTGCAAGCCGACAATATCGGCATCAAGCGCTAAAAGCTGTTGTTCGGTCCAGCGGCATTTGTCGAGCCACTGCTGCCGATCATAGATATTATCAAACTGATAAAACGCATTGGGTGGCTCGACAAAGTTAAACAGGTTCGCCGTCGCCAGCGTCAGTGTCTGATTGGTCAGCAAAGAGATTCCTCATATTGAACATCCTTGTTCAGTGTAACACTGAGAAAAGTAGAAAGTCGTTACCCTCGCTAAGTTAAACGACCAAACTCTGCATGGGGCCAATCAATAGTTTGCTAGTCGATAGGTTTAGAAGCTCAGTCTGCTCAGCAGATAGAGACACGTCTTTTTCGACTTGCGAAAGGTTAATGCCCACCAGTACCGTATCTTCACTACAGGTTCGAGCAAATACCAAGCACGCCTCATCGCAGTAGAGTTCGATGTAACTGCCATAGCGAAGGGCAGGGCGCGTTTTTCTTAGCTCAATCTGCTGCTTAAAAAAGGGCAGAAGCTCTGACTGGTGCAACTTATCCCACTCCATACATCGGCGATTGTCCGGATCCGCCCCACCTTGCATGCCAATTTCGGTGCCATAATAGAGACAGGGCGTGCCGACATAAGTAAACAAGAAGGTGACGGCGATCTTAAACAGCGCTTGGTTTTGGTCTAACAGAGTAAAGAAGCGCGGGGTATCGTGACTATCTAACTGATTGAGCTGAGCAAGCTGATTATCCCAAGGTATTTTTGCCCTTGCTTCGGCCAGCCAGTCTCTAAACTCAAACATAGTGATGCTAATGGGGTCGAGCGCTATATCTTTGTTTGCCAATAGTGCACGCAGTGGATGGGCAAAGCCGTAGTAGTTCATCGAGCCGTCTTCTTGGTCGCCTTGCAGCCACGAAGAGGCTTCAAAAAAGTGCTCACCCAATACATAGCTATCAGGATTGACGGCCTTCGCCGAGTCGCGAAATGCCTTCACGTAGTGGGCATTATTTTTCGCGCCCTCGCCCTCTCCGAGCATGTGAATCACGTCAAATCGCCAGCCATCGATATTGTAGGGTGGTTTGAGCCAATATTTGATGATTGAATCTTCTGATTGGTAAATGGCGTCTCGGACCTTTGCGTTTTCGAAGTTTAATACAGGTAAGCTTTTGACTCCTTTCCAACCAATGTATTGTTGGCTATCCCCCGCAAAGAAGTAATAGTCTCGATAGCGTGATTGGCTCGATTGATATGCGCCTGGGTCTTGATGCCAACCTAAGCGATTGAACCAAGGGTGCTCGGTTGAGGTATGATTGAACACAGCGTCTAATACTATCTTCATTCCACGCTGGTGGGTGTCACCGCACAGCGCGGCGAAGTGTTCATTGTTGCCAAGGTGAGGGTCGACATTGTAGTAGTCCATCGTGTCGTATCTATGGTTACTTGGCGATGCAAAAATCGGGTTGAGATACAGAGTAGTGATGCCTAGCTCTTGTAGATAATCGAGCTTGTGCTCAACGCCGTAAAGGTCACCACCGTAGAACTCGTATCCGCCGTTTCCGCTCTGGTTGTCGACGGGTTCCTCCCACTGCTTGGCGACTATGGTTTTTCGCTCATCAGCGACTTGATACTCATTGTCTTGAGTGCTGATTTCAGGTTTGCCGTTGCAAAAACGGTCCGGGAAAATTTGGTAAAAAACTTGATGTTTGACCCAGCTTGGAGGCCGCTGGTCCGGGTTAATTTTGAAGTGTTTTTCTAGGCCAGGCATACGGTTAGTCACGCCCCAGGCGCTCAACCAATACTGCTGCTTCTCAAGGATTAATTTAAAGGTGTAACTATTGAGTGGTTGATCATGACGCAGTTCAAACTCACCTTGCCAGTATCGCAAATGTTCGGTCTCTTGAATGACGGACATGGCGGCAAAGTACTCTTCATTGTCCGGTTCGTGACGAATCAGCACTTGATGAAACGGCGTGGTTTTATCGGTGGCTAAGGTGAGCGTGAGCTTACGACGCTCAAGGGTCACCCATGGGGTGGTTTGTCCATGATAGAGAAAAGGAAAAGACATTGAAGCTCCTGAAAGTAGCAGGTCGGAATGCTGAAAAATTATAGCGTCTGCCTTGGCTTCACTGCGTCAGTATCTCTCGATTGTGTGCATAGTTTGGCATTTTGTGTCAGCCATATGTGTAGCAAAACTAAGTAATGGGTGTTTTGTGCGCACAAAGCTCAATTAGTGAGCTGTTTGTCACATCGCGAAACAAATAGTCTAATAAAATTGGCTAGATAGAGTGAATTCGATGCGAGTAATCATGTCTATAGTGGTTCTGACAATTGACTACAGTTATCAGTGGATGAATAGTTACTTAAAAGGCTGACATAATGAAGAAAATTATCCTTATCCCTTTGCTTGCCAGCGCTTTGTTGGTGGGGTGTGGCGATCCTGCGATTCAAGCTCAACAGGCCGCCGCTCCGGTGGTGGTGGTCGAGACAGTTTCGCAAATTCCGTATCAAAACAATAAGACATTTGTTGGGCGGATTGAAGCAATTGAAGACACCAGCATTACCGCGCAAGTGACAGGTTACTTACAGCAGCGTCACTTTATCGAAGGGCAGATGGTTGAAATGGGCGATCTACTCTACACTATCGAACCCTCTTCATTTGAGGCGCAAGTTGCAACGGCTAAAGCAGCGTTGACGCACGCCAATGCGGAACTGAAAAAAGCCAGTCTAGATATCAACCGTGGTAAAAAACTGCTGCCGAAAGGCGGTATCTCCCAATCAGAGTTCGATAACCTGACCGCAAAATTATTGGGAGCAGAAGCACAAGTTGAGGCCGCCCAATCTCAGCTCAATTTGGCCGAAGTGAACTTATCTTACACGGAAATTAAAGCGCCATTTAGTGGGCGTATCAGCCAGAGTAAAGTTAGCCAAGGAGACCTAGTTTCTCCTTCTGCTGGTGTACTTGCGACGTTAGTGAGCCTCGAACCAGTACACGCAATTTTCAGCGTCAGTGAACGGGAACGACTTAACTTAAGTTTGGATAAACTTAAAGCGTCCGAGGAGCAAACCGCGGAGTTGGTCGAGGTTCAGGTGATCCTAGAGAACAATCAACGTTATGAGCACCTGGGCAGCATTGATTACGCCGGTAACCGAATTAACCTCGACACTGGCACGCTGGATCTACGCGCGGTAGTGCCGAATCCAGACTATCGTTTATTGCCGGGTCAAAATATTCGAGTCGAACTTCGTGAAAAGAATAAGCAGAACGTTACTGTTGTGCCAAGGCGTGCGGTGCAAACCGATTTAGGCGGAAACTTCGTGATGGTAATGACTGAAGGCGAGGTAGCAGAGCGACGTGATGTGGAGCTAGGAATGCAAACTGAGCAAGGCGTGATCATCTCGAACGGCCTTGAGCCCGGTGAAACTATCATTACTCAGGGATTGCAGCGTGTCCGCAACGGCATGAACGTGCAGATACAGGGCTCTGAAACAGAAACCAAGTAATAAGGGACGCTATTATGCTTAGTCGCTTTTTTATCCAGCGCCCTAAATTTGCGTTGGTGATTTCAATAATACTCTCCTTGGCTGGGGGTATATCGTTGCTCGCTTTACCAGTGGCCGAGTACCCATTAATTAGTCCGCCCTCCGTCAGCGTGACCGCAACATACAGTGGCGCCAGCGCCGAAGTTGTCGAACAGGCTATTGCCGACCCGATAGAATCATCGGTCAATGGAGTGGAGGATATGATTTATATGTCCTCTAAGTCTTCCAACGACGGTTCATATAGCTTAACTGTGACTTTCGATGTGGGTACCGACCCCGATCAGGCTCAGGTTAACGTTCAGAACCGTGTGACACAAGTGACGGCCAAGTTACCTCAGGAAGTACGCCAAGTTGGTGTGACGGTTGAAAAACGCTCGCCCGACTTATTGATGGTGCTGAACTTCTTTTCACCAGACGGTAAATATGATGACCAGTTTTTGGTTAACTACATTAACCTGAATGTGAAGGATCAACTCGCTCGAGTTACCGGGATAAGCAACGTTAACGTTATTGGTGGTGGTGAGTTCGCGATGCGGGTGTGGTTGGATCCAGACAAAATGGCCGGTCTGGGCCTAACATCTTCAGATGTCAGTGCAGCGTTAGCGGAACAGAACGTGCAGGTTGCGGCTGGGCGTATTGGTGCGGCGCCATACAGCAATGCTCAAGATGTTCAATTTAACTTAGTAACTAAAGGTCGTTTGGAGTCTGTAGAAGAGTTTGAAAACATTGTGTTACGGGCAAACTCAGACGGTTCGAGTATCTACCTTCGCGATGTAGCCCGAGTCGAACTGGGTAAAAAGTTCTACGACGCAAATGGTAAGTTTCGCGGACAAGATGCGGCGATCGTAACCCTGTCATTGCAGTCTGGCGCCAACGCGCTGCAAAGCGGTGAAGCGGTAATGAGCTTGCTTGACAATTTAAGTGCCAACTTCCCCGACGGAATGAAGTATGAAACCAGCTATGATACGACCTTATTTGTTTCTGAGTCGATTAAGGGTGTGGTCACCACACTGATCCAAGCTGTTCTACTGGTTATCGTGGTGACTTATGCGTTTCTTGGTAGCGCTCGCGCAACATTGATCCCCGTTGTCGCGATCCCTGTATCTTTGGTCGGAACATTTGCCGTGATGTTGGCGGCGGGTTTCACTATCAATACTGTCACGCTGTTTGGTTTGATATTGGCAATCGGTATCGTTGTAGATGACGCTATTTTGGTGATTGAAAATGTCGATACCATCATGCGCAATGACCCGAGTATATCACCACGTAAAGCTACATTAATGGCAATGAAAGAAGTCACCGGCCCTATCATTACATCAACGATGGTATTACTGGCGGTCTTCTTGCCCGTTGCTATGTTGCCGGGCATTACTGGCATTATGTATCGCCAGTTTGCGTTGACCATCTGTATTTCGGTGATCATTTCCTCGATTAATGCACTAACCCTATCACCAGCACTCTGTTCTTTGGTGTTGAAACAGGGCGCAGATAACAGCGCTGCTTGGTTCAAGGCCTTCAACAGAGGCATCGATAAAGTGACCGCTAAATACGGCTCTCTTGCTGGGTTCTTAGTCAAACGTTCATTAGTGCTTGTGGTGTTGTTTGGCGTTGCATTAGGCTCGGTAACCCTGCTGGCGAAATCGACTTCTTCTGCTTTCGTACCACAGGAAGACAAAGGGATTCTGTTGATTAACGTGCAATTGCCTGATGCAGCCTCATTGTCTCGGACTGAAGCCGTATCGGAAAAGCTACTTGAACTTCTTGAACAAGAGCCGGGAATCGATGGTATTACCGTGGCCAATGGCTATGCATTCCTGACTGGTGCAGCGGCATCAAACGGTGCGTCTCTGTTTGTTAAGTTGTTCGACTGGGATACCCGCAATGCAATGGAAGGCGACCAGTCTGCCAATGCCATTGTAGCTCGAATTAATGCTCGGTCAGCGCGAGAAATTCCAGAAGCGGTAGTTTTTGCTTTGGGGCCGCCAGCCGTTCCAGGTATGGGAACCGGCTCTGGATTTGAGTTTGTCCTCGAAGATACCTTGGGTCGCAGTCGTAGTGATTTAGCAATTGTAATGAACGATGTGATCCAAGAGGCAATGAAGCAACCTGAAGTGGGGTCAGCGTTTAGTACTTTTAGGGCTAATGTTCCGCACTACTACTTGGATATCGACCGTGAAAAAGCCAAACAGCTCGGCATTCCGCTGGGCAATGTGTTTGGTACTTTGCAGGCAAATTTAGGTTCTGTGTACGTCAACGATTTTACCATGTTTGGTAAAAACTTTCGGGTGACCATGCAGGCCGACAGCCAATATCGAAGCGGCATGCAAGATTTGGAGCGTTTCCATGTCCGGTCGTCGACTGGCAAGATGATCCCCCTGAGTACGCTAGTGAGTTACGAGCAAGTCTTTGAACCGGATGTAGCGTGGCGTTACAACATGTATCGTAGTGCCGTAATTCAAGGTCAACCTGCGCTAGGTTACTCTAGTGGTGACGCTCTCGACGCGATGGAAAGGGTTGCGGCGAAAGTGCTGCCGCAAGGTTATCAGTTTGAGTGGACAGGTTTGGCGTATCAGGAAATTTTAGCCGGTAACCAAGCTGTGTATGCTTTCGCCCTAGCATTGATATTTATCTACCTGTTTATGGTCGCGCAATATGAGAGTTGGACAATTCCGTTGGCCATTATCTTGGTGGTGCCGGTAGCGACGCTAGGGACGTTTCTCGCCTTGAAACTGACCGGGACCGCGCTCAATCTGTACGCACAAATTGGCTTGGTTCTCTTGATAGCGCTCGCTTCTAAGAACGCCATTCTTATCGTCGAGTTTGCCAAAATCGAGCGAGAAGAAAAAGAGGACCCTATCGAGCAAGCTGCGGTTCAAGGCGGTAAACTGCGTTTTCGCGCTGTCAACATGACGTCCTGGTCTTTCATACTAGGTATCTTGCCGCTGATTTTTGCATCGGGAGCAGGTTCAATTAGTCAGAACTCTTTGGGTGTTTCGTTATTGGGGGGCTTATTATGTGTACTACTGGCTGGTACGTTACTCATCCCAGGCTTCTTTGCGGTGGTACAACGACTGCGAGAGAAATACCATGGTGGTAGTACTAAACTTCAACCTATAGAAGACGACGACTAACACTAGCGGCTTATTAGGCCAAGACATATTCGCGTTTTCCAATAGCCTTGCCGCATCGCGACAAGGCTATTGGTATCCCTCTTAAAAGAAAAGGCGAACCAAACGGTTCGCCTTTTTTATTGAAGTTAGTTCCCAACTTAGTTATCGGTTTCCAACTCGGTTATCTGTGATCAAGTAAAACATCACTCTTCGTAGCTGTCGATACTTGGGCAAGAACAGATCAAGTTGCGATCCCCATAGACGTTATCGACGCGGTTCACCGTTGGCCAGTATTTCCAAGATTTGGTTGCCGGTGATGGGAAACAGCCAATTTCACGAGAGTATGGGCGATCCCAGTCATCTTTCGCTAGGTCAACTTGGGTGTGAGGCGCGTTCACTAAAGGGTTGTTATCTAGTGGCCATACACCTTCTTTTACCTTGGCCATTTCTTCACGAATCGCAATCATCGCGTCACAGAAGCGGTCGATCTCTTCAAGATCTTCTGACTCCGTTGGCTCGACCATCAGCGTGCCCGCAACAGGGAACGACATGGTTGGCGCGTGGAAACCGTAGTCCATTAGACGCTTAGCGATGTCTTCTTCGCTGATACCGGTTTCTTCTTTCAGTGGACGAATGTCGATAATACACTCGTGCGCGACGCGGCCGTTTGTACCACGGTACAGAACCGGGTAGTGAGGGCGTAGGCGCTCCATCATGTAGTTCGCGTTTAGAATGGCAACTTTGGTTGCATCGGTTAGGCCAGCTTCGCCCATCATCGCGATGTAAGCCCAAGAGATTGGTAGGATAGAAGCACTACCTAAGTCAGCCGCTGACACGGCAAACTCTTCGCCCTCAACACCATTTTCGATGTGACCTGGTAGGAAAGGCGCCAGGTGCGATTTCACACCAATAGGACCCATACCCGGACCACCGCCACCGTGTGGGATACAGAAGGTTTTGTGCAGGTTCAAGTGAGAAACGTCAGAGCCAATCAGACCAGGCGACGTTAGGCCGACCTGAGCGTTCATGTTGGCGCCGTCTAGATACACTTGACCGCCCGCGGCATGAACCATCTCACACACTTCTTTCACTTGCTCTTCGTACACGCCGTGCGTTGAAGGGTAAGTGATCATGATGCTAGATAGGTTTTCAGCGTGTTTTTCGATTTTCGCTGCTAGATCGGCAATATCGATGTTGCCATCTTCATCACACTTAACCACAACCACTTTCATCGATACCATTGATGCTGTCGCTGGGTTGGTACCGTGCGCTGAGCTTGGTATCAGACACACGTTGCGGTGGCCTTCGCCACGGCTCTCATGGTAGCGCTGAATCGCAATAAGACCAGCATACTCACCTGATGCGCCCGAGTTAGGCTGTAGTGAGAAGTGATCGTAGCCAGTGATTTCACACAGCTTCTCTTTCAGATCTTTCGCTAGCGCAGAGTAACCCACTGCTTGCTCGATTGGTGCAAATGGGTGGATAGAGCCAAACTCAGGCCAAGTGACAGGAATCATCTCAGCGGCAGCGTTGAGCTTCATGGTACAGCTGCCCAGTGGGATCATACCGTGAGTCAACGAGAAGTCTTTGTTCTCTAGCTGCTTTAGGTAACGCATCATCTGCGTTTCGCTGTGGTGTGTGTTGAACACAGGGTGAGTCAGGTACTTAGAAGTACGACGCAGTGATTCTGGGATCGCAGCGAACTCGTTAGCGGCAATTTCAGATGACAGTAGATTCACTTTTTGGTTAACACCAAAGACCGCGAATAATGCTTCGATGTCGGCAGTTGTGGTCGTCTCATCAAAGCTCACGCCAAGCTGATTTGGCAGCTTACGTAAGTTGATCTCTGCCGCTTGAGCTTTAGCGTATAGCGCTTCGGTCTGCTCACCAGAGTTGATGGTGATGGTGTCGAAGAAGCTGTTGTGCGCCAGCTCAAAGCCCGATTTCGTCAGACCAGCGGCTAAAATAGCCGTCATGTGGTGAGTGCGACGAGCAATAGTACGCAAGCCTTCAGCGCCGTGATAGACCGCGTAGAACGATGCCATGTTTGCCAGCAGTGCTTGAGCGGTACAGATGTTAGATGTCGCTTTCTCGCGGCGGATGTGCTGCTCACGAGTTTGCATCGCCATACGCAAAGCTTGGTTGCCGTTAGCGTCGATAGAGACACCGATAACACGACCAGGCATAGTACGTTTGTGCTTGTCACGGGTTGCCATAAATGCAGCGTGTGGACCACCGTAACCCATAGGAACACCGAAGCGCTGCGCTGAGCCGATCACTACATCCGCGCCCATTTCACCTGCAGGCTTAAGTAGAGCTGAAGCGAGTAGGTCGGTAGCCACCGTGACTAGGGTTTTGTTGGCTTGTGCTTTAGCGATGATGTCCGTTAGGTCGCGAACTTCACCCGTGGTGCCTGGGTATTGAACCAGCGCACCAAAGACATCTTGCTCTGGGAGTGATTCTAGTGAGCCGACTAGCACTTCAAAGCCGATGTATTTAGCACGAGTTTTCACCACTTCAAGGGTTTGTGGGTGCACATCATCGGCGACAAAGAACACGTTACTCTTACTTTTGCCTGCACGTTTACATAGCGTCATGGCTTCTGCAGCTGCGGTTGCTTCGTCAAGTAGCGAAGCATTGGCGATGTCCATTGCCGTTAGATCCATCACCATCTGCTGGAAGTTTAGTAGCGCTTCAAGGCGGCCTTGCGAAATCTCGGGTTGATAAGGGGTATACGCCGTGTACCAACCTGGATTTTCCAGCACGTTACGCAGAATCACGTTCGGCGTGAAGGTGTTGTAGTAACCTTGACCAATAAACGTACGTTTAATTTGGTTTTGATCGGCAAACTCGCGCATGGCAACCAGCATGTCTGCTTCGCTTTTCGCTTCGGCCAGTGTCATCGGTTTTTCTAGGCGAATTTGCGCTGGAACAGTTTCATCAATCAACGCATCTAGATTCGCAACGTTGATCGCGTCCAACATTTTCTGTTGGTCAGATTTGTTTGGGCCGTTGTGGCGAGCAACGAACTCATTTTGTGTGCTGAGGCTTTGAAGTAATTCAGTCATTGTCCTTTACCTAATCCATCGTTCGGCTATGGGGTCATTACTGACACTATTATTTGTACGTCCGAACTTTGAAAAAAAGCTGCCTCTGAAACAGGGGCAGCCTTCCTAGTTGTTCCTAATTACTCATCGTCGATTGAGTTTAGGTACTCTTCTGCGTCTTTTAGATTGTCGAGCTCAGATGGGTCAGACATCTTCACTTTGACGATCCAACCGCCTTCGTAAGGTTCTTCGTTAATAAGCTCTGGGCTATCTTCCAGCTCTTCGTTGATCTCGACAATTTCACCAGTAATAGGAGCGTAGATGTCAGAGGCTGCTTTAACCGATTCAACCAACGAGAAGCTATCGCCTGCTTCGATTTCGTCTTCTACTTCTGGTAGGTCAACGAAAACCACGTCGCCTAGCATCTCTTGAGCGTGCTCTGAAATACCGATAGTTACTGTGCCGTCACCGTTGTCACGTACCCACTCGTGGCTATCTGCAAACTTCAGTGTGTTGTCCATTGCTTATTCTCCAAAATAACTTTGATTAAATTGTTTATTGGTAAAGTGGGAAGCGAGCACAGAGTGTTTTCACTTCTTTGCGAACGCGTTGCTCAACTTCTGCGTTGCCTTCAGGGTTTTCAACTAACCCGTCGAGTACGTCGCCAATCCAGTTACCGATAAGTTTGAATTCTTCAGCGCCAAAGCCGCGGCTTGTCCCCGCAGGCGTCCCTAAGCGGATGCCCGATGTAATCATAGGCTTCTCTGAATCAAACGGGATGCCGTTTTTGTTACATGTGATCCCTGCACGCTCCAGGGCTTCTTCCGCTTTATTACCTTTAAGGCCTTTAGGGCGAAGGTCTACCAACATTAGGTGCGTATCTGTTCCGCCAGTCACAATGTCACAACCGCGAGTTTGCAACACTTCAGCCAGAACTTTTGCGTTGTTGATCACTGAATCGATATATGTCGAAAATTCAGGGCCTAACGCCTCACCAAAGGCGACCGCTTTTGCTGCGATTACGTGCATCAGTGGTCCACCTTGCAGGCCAGGGAATACCGCTGAGTTGATTTTTTTGATGATCTCTTCGTGGTTGGTCAAGATCATTCCGCCGCGAGGTCCACGCAGTGTTTTGTGTGTTGTCGTGGTGACAACGTGGGCATGAAGTAGCGGGCTAGGGTGTGCACCTGTGGCGATAAGACCCGCGATGTGCGCCATGTCGACCATCAGAATCGCGTCAACTTCGTCAGCGATTTCACGGAATTTGGCAAAATCGATGGTACGTGGAATCGCACTACCACCGGCAATGATCATTTTAGGTTTGTGCTCAACTGCGAGTGCGCGCACATCATCGTAATTAATTTCTAGCGTTTCGCGGTCAACGCCATATTGAACGGCATTAAACCATTTTCCAGAAAGCGCAGGGCGAGCGCCGTGGGTTAAGTGACCGCCCGCGTCTAGCGACATACCAAGGATAGTATCGCCAGGTTGCAGCAACGCCAGTTTCACCGCGCCATTCGCTTGTGCGCCAGAGTGAGGTTGAACGTTTGCGTATTCGCACTTAAATAATTGCTTGGCGCGCTCAATAGCGATCGCCTCAACCGTATCAACATGCTCACAGCCACCGTAGTAACGACGGCCCGGATAACCTTCTGCGTATTTATTGGTTAGGCAAGTGCCTTGGGCTTGCATTACTGCTTTAGAAACAATGTTTTCTGAAGCAATAAGTTCGATTTGTTCGTTTTGACGAGTAAACTCTGCTTGAATTCCAGCGAAGACAGCGTCGTCGGTAGCAGCAAGGTTGGTAGAGAAAAAGTTCTCTAAGCTGTGATTTTGAAACGGTTTGTTCATGGTAGATGACCTTCCATTCGTGCCTAAGAGGGGTTGTGCTTGTGGGTAGCTCTCTTCGGCTCTGCTTTTGTTACTGTTCTTATCTACGTAAGACCAGGGTGAATATCCATACCCCAAAATCGTGGGAAAAGCCGATTCCAATGGTTCACTTGAGTAACGTTTGGTCTCGGAAATCGCATCTCTACAACTAACAAGTTGGTAACATAGCGGTTGTCGCCACAACAATCAATAAAAAATTTCCTATTGGAAACAAGGTTTCTAATTTTGTTAGCGAGAGCACGGTTTATTTCCTGTTGACGTCTTTCCTCTCCTATTCGCTTGGGGCACAATGAAAATCACACAGGATGTAGCTACGTATTTAAGAGGGAAGCATGCCCGAAGATATCTATGACGAGTATCCGTCGTTGACTCTGGCAAAAGAGTCGGTCGATGAAAACATAGAGCCATTGAAGCTAGGACAGCGGATAAAAGAGATCCGTGGCAAGCTGGGCATTACGCTAGAAGAAGCGAGTCAGCGCACCGGTCTGGCGCGATCTACGCTAAGTAAAATCGAAAACGAACAAATCTCTCCCACCTTCCAAGCGATGCAAAAATTGGCGATGGGTTTGCAGATTGACATGCCGCAACTATTTGAACCGCCAAGAAAAAAAGTTGCGACGGGTCGAAGAGATATCACCAAAGCGAGCCAGGGAAAGCCGCATCCGACCCCAACCTATGAACACGAACTGCTCGCCACTCAGCTATCGAACAAAAAAATGATGCCGTTTAAAAGCCAAGTCCATGCGCGAAGCTTTGAAGAGTATAGCGATTGGGTTAGGCATGACGGTGAAGAGTTTTTGCTCATACTGTCAGGTTCGGTGATGTTCTATTCTGAGTTTTATGAACCGGTAGAGCTTAGTGAGGGAGACAGTGTGTATTACGACGCCAACATGGGACATATGCTGGTATCGACCAGTGACAATGACGCCCATATTTTGTGGGTGACGGCCAAATAACTGTCTGTGGTTACGAATTTCTTATAGTGAAAGCAAACGTTTGCTTTTGCCTGTTAAAAGAGTAAAATGGCGCCGCTTTGGTGATGATACCGCCAAAGCGGCGTTTTTTATTTGCCTGCTAAGATGTAAATATGATGTTAAGCATCACACTTTGAACGCTT
The DNA here is from genome assembly GCF_023195835.1 of Vibrio sinaloensis. Taxonomy (NCBI): domain Bacteria; kingdom Pseudomonadati; phylum Pseudomonadota; class Gammaproteobacteria; order Vibrionales; family Vibrionaceae; genus Vibrio; species Vibrio sinaloensis. The sequence goes on from NZ_CP096200.1 coordinate 938,523, forward strand.
CTCAACGTGTTAATCGTGCAAATTCTCTCCACCCGTGTTTATTATTGGAAACAAGGTTTCCTTGCATGGAAAACGAACCTGATAAAATGGAGACAACAATGACTCAAGATCTACTAAAAACCCCTCTACACGCGCTGCACATTGAAGCGGGTGCAAAGATGGTTCCTTTCGCTGGCTACGATATGCCTGTCCAATACAAACTTGGCGTAAAGAAAGAGCATTTACACACGCGTGATGCGGCTGGCCTATTTGATGTATCGCACATGGGTCAACTGCGTTTACACGGTGAGGGTGCCGCCGCGTTTTTAGAGTCATTAGTTCCCGTCGATATTATCGACCTCCCGTCGGGCAACCAACGCTATGCGTTTTTCACCAATGAGCAAGGCGGCATCATGGACGACCTGATGGTGGCCAATTTGGGTGATCATCTTTTCGTGGTGGTAAATGCGGCGTGTAAGGAGCAAGACATCAATCATCTAGAAGCTCATCTTCCTTCCGGTGTGGAGCTAGAGGTCATCGACGATCGCGCGTTATTGGCACTGCAAGGCCCGAAAGCGGTTGATGTACTGAAAAGATTCAATCCACAAGTCGCAGACATGCTGTTTATGGATGTGAAGAAGTTAGAAATCTTAGGCGTTGAGTGTATTGTCAGCCGCAGTGGTTACACTGGTGAAGATGGTTACGAAATCTCAGTGCCAAACACCCATGCACAGGAGCTGGCGCAGAAGTTAACCGCGGAAGAAGAAGTCGAGTGGATTGGTCTTGGCGCTCGTGATTCTTTGCGCTTAGAGTGCGGTTTGTGTCTGTACGGTCACGATCTCGATACCACCACAACGCCAGTCGAGGCAAGCCTACTTTGGGGTATTCAGAAAGTACGTCGTCTTGGTGGAGAGCGTGAAGGCGGGTTCCCAGGGGCTGACGTGATCCTAAAACAGATCGAAAGCAAAGATGTGGCACGTAAACGTGTCGGCCTAGTGGGTCAGACCAAAGCACCGGTGCGTGAAGGTGCTGAGCTGTTTGATGCTGACGACAATAAAGTGGGTGTGGTAACCAGTGGCACTGCAGGTCCAAACGCTGGTAAACCTGTGTCTATGGCTTATGTGCGCGCCGATCTTGCTTCGATTGGTACAGAGTTGTTTGCCGACGTGCGCGGTAAGAAGTTACCGATGACGGTTGAGAAAATGCCATTCGTGCCGCAGCGCTATTACCGCGGCTAGACATTTTTGTCTCTACTACGTAGAAATGATAAACCTCTCGAGTCGAGAGGTTTTTTTCTATAAGAGAGACTGGTTTAGTTGTCTATTGGGCGAGACAGTGGTATGAACTAACCCTTTAGGTTTGACGTAAACTAAACTTAGATTGGAGTGATAAGCCAGGATGTTGCTATGAGTCGTTTTTTGTATTTATTGTTGTTGATTCTGATGCCCACTGGCGCACATGCGGTCGACGTAAAACCCTATATTGTCAATGGCTCCAACGCCAATATTGCTGACTATCCCTCTTTCGCGAGTCTGTTTTACCGAAATGGTAACACCTACAGTGCTTCTCCTTACTGTGGGGCGACCATGATTAACCCACAGTACGTACTCACCGCAGCGCACTGTATCTATGGCGACAACAATCTGATGTTGTACACCGTGGTGGCGCCGCAGTTAGAAGACGAAAGTAACTTTTTGTCTACTCAGCAAGCAAAGGCTGAGGCCTTCTACTATCCCGACAACTACCTCGATTCTGAGGTTGAGCGTTGGCCAAATGACATTGCCATCATCAAGCTAGAATCACCGTTAGCCGTCGGAACATACACTTCTTTGCTCAACACGACCGTCAATAACGCGTTTGCCCCCAATGACAACTACAAAGCCGTGGGACATGGGTATATTGCGGAAAACGACTCGAGCGGGACCCGATTACTCGAGACGTCACTCACCTACGTCAATACGAGTAACTGCCAAGCGGTATTTGGCAGCAAAATCACCTCAAGCCAACTCTGTTTTGATGGCGCTTTGGGCGCGACATTCAAGAATGCGACGTGTAACGGTGACTCTGGCGGCCCTGTTTACTGGTACACAGGCGGTCAATATGTCCAAATCGGCCTCACCAGTTTTGGTCCGGCGACTTGTGGTGACCCGAGTGCTAACGTGATAGCGGTCTTCACTGATGTTCATGACTACCAAGGCTGGATATCGCAAGTTATCAATGGTTTGGTAACACCAAAAGCGTATGTGGAAACGCGGAATGGACTGCGTGTACTGATCAATAACGATACCGGTGGTAGTGAATCAACACAGCCTCAATCTGAGGGGGGAGGAGGCGGCGGCTCGATCCCTCTCTCTACGCTGAGCGCTTTAGTGCTTCTGGCGTACTGGCGTTTTGCCGGCATGCGTTTCTGGTTGCCAAATTAACTCTCTTCTTACAAATGAGAATGTCAAATTAACTTCATGAAAGCTATTGGTTTTTTTGTGACTATTCTCTAATTGGTCTTCTTCAACCGGTTGACTATTCTTCCTCAAGCGATAGCTTTAAGTCGAAAGTTTGGTTAGGTAGGGATTAACGTTATGGCTAGCAATGACATCTATAAAGTCACACTCATTTCTGATGTGAGTATGCAATCAAAACTATTAAAAGATTCATTGGAACAAGGGCTCGGTCTGCAGGTAAGCATAATCACCGCGGACGCGCTAAAAAATTGCGCATCTGGAGAGCCGCTGCTCGGTAACTTAGTACTGATTGATTATCACTACCTAGATAGTGATAAGTTTGAGAGTTACCACTTTGCCAAAGGGCAGAGTCAAACCACGGTGAAAGAAATTGTGTTTAACTGTCCATCGGATGCTCCTTCCAGCGAGTTGTTTAAGTGGCGTAACCTGGTTGGGGTGTTTTATCTTGATGACGAACTACCATTGCTGTTAAAGGGTATGGAGAAAGTGATGCAAGATGAAATGTGGCTATCACGCAAAGTCGCGCAGGATTACATCGAGCACTTCCGCTGTGCTCATAGCGTCACCAGTTCACAAGCCTATGCCAACCTGACCAAACGTGAAAAAGAGATCATGCGCTTACTTGGACACGGCGCGTCGAATATTGAAATCGCCGATGAACTGTTTGTCAGCGAGAACACAGTCAAAACTCATTTGCACAACATCTTTAAAAAGATCAACGCTAAGAATCGCTTACAAGCCTTGCTATGGGCAAACAACAATATCTCCCTCGAAGAGCGGGTTTAGTAACCAACGAATAAAGGTCTGGATATCCAGACCTTTTTTCTGTGCGCGTGCTTAAAACACGCAGTGTTTTGTATAGCTCGCGACCTCGTTTGCGCTCCAATCTCCCTTGGGTTTGTCGTCGAGTTCGCGGCACCAGTTCTCACTTCCCACCGCATTGCTAAAGACACAATGTTTGGCAAAGTCTAGAGCGTTTTGTGCGTTCCATTCACTCTTTGGCGTATCGTTGAGGTTGTCGCACCAAGCTTGCGTGCCCACTTCATCTTGGCAGGCGAACAGCATAGGTATCACCAGCAAGGCGACTAAATATTTCTTCATGGCAAAGCCTCACTATTTAACTGGCGCTTACTATAACGTGGTTGGGCGATAAATGGCGCAAGATCACGTAAATTTCTTTATAGAAGGCACTGATATTTTTATCAATCAGTGAGTTTGATCACTTCATATGCAGAACTTGAGTTGAGTACAAAGATCTATTTCACACTCTTATGATAGTCGGCTCGCAAAATCGTACCTAGCTATTATTATTTCATCGAAACGTTTCGATGAGTGTTTTATCGCGAATTTTTCGAATAAACCCAACACTCATAGTTGAACAAACGTCTATTTTAAAAGGTCGATGAGATGAAAAAACACACCCTACTGAACTCAGAGTTGTCCTATTTGACAGCTACGCTCGGTCATACTGACGAAATCACTATTTGTGACGCAGGGCTACCCATCCCGGAGCAGGTGCAGCGAATCGACTTAGCATTGACTCATGGCGTGCCTTCGTTTTTAGAAACAGTGCGAGTGATCTTGTCTGAATCTCAGATTGAAGGGGTGATCATTGCCGAGGAATTTAAAACCGTAAGCCCAACGCATCACGAGGCGCTGATTAAAGAGCTGGATGCGGAAAGTGCGGCAACGGGTAAGGCGATTGCGATTTGCTATGTCAGCCATGAAGACTTTAAAGCGCGTACCCAACAGAGCCGCGCTGTGGTACGCACCGGGGAGTGCACACCCTACGCGAACGTCATTTTTCAAGCTGGCGTTGTGTTTTAAGTGACGCAACAGGAAGGAAGCACTATGACTCAAGCCATATTACAGCTGAGTTCGATTGAAAAGGCGTTCCCTGGAGTGAAAGCCTTAGATCAAGCGAGCCTCAATGTTTACCCCGGCCGCGTAATGGCGCTACTGGGTGAGAACGGCGCGGGCAAATCAACATTGATGAAAGTGTTGACCGGCATCTACAGCTTAGATTCGGGGAGCATTCATTATCAGGGTCAGCCTGCCGCGTTCAAAGGTCCACGTGATTCTCAGCAAGCGGGTATAAGCATCATTCACCAAGAACTGAACCTGATTCCAGAGCTGACCATCGCAGAGAATATCTTCTTGGGCCGCGAATTTACCAACGGATTTGGTGGTATTCAGTGGCAGAAAATGTACGCAGAGGCCGACAAGTTGTTGGCGAGACTGAACGTCAAGCACAGCTCAAAGACCTTACTTGGTGATTTGAGTCTTGGTGAACAGCAGATGGTCGAAATCGCCAAAGCGCTGTCGTTTGAATCGAAAGTCATCATTATGGATGAGCCGACCGATGCACTCACTGATACTGAAACCGAATCTCTGTTTGCGGTGATCAATGAGCTGCGTGACCAAGGCTGCGGCATTGTGTATATCTCGCACCGTTTGAAAGAGATTTTCGAAATTTGTGACGATATCACTGTACTGCGTGATGGCAAATTTATCGGCCAGTGCCAAGTGAGCGATACCGACGAAGATGGCCTGATTGAAATGATGGTCGGTCGTAAGCTCGATGAGCAGTATCCGCGCATTGATGTGCGCCACGGAGAGACTTGCCTTGAAGTGATCGGATTGACCGGTTCGGGTGTGCACGATGTCAGCTTTACCCTTAAGCGCGGTGAGATCCTTGGTATCTCTGGCTTAATGGGCGCAGGTCGTACTGAGTTGATGAAAGTGATTTATGGTGCGCTGCCTAGTGAGAGCGGCGTGATCAATCTCGACAACAAAACCATTAATCCGGTGTCGCCTCAAGATGGCTTGGCCAATGGTATCGCTTATATCTCAGAAGACCGTAAAGGGGATGGCCTGGTATTAGGACTCTCCGTCAAAGAGAACATGTCACTTTGCGCGCTCGATAAACTGACCAAAGGAGGTCGAATCCAACACAATGACGAAGTGGTCGCCGTCGAAGACTTCATCAATTTATTCAATATCAAAACGCCGACAAGAGATCAGATTATTGGCAACTTGTCGGGAGGCAATCAGCAAAAAGTTGCGATTGCTAAAGGCTTGATGACCAAACCTAAGGTATTGATTTTAGATGAGCCAACCCGAGGTGTGGATGTCGGCGCGAAAAAAGAGATTTATCAACTGATCAACAAATTTAAGGCCGATGGTATGAGCATCATTCTGGTTTCTTCCGAGATGCCTGAAGTGCTCGGCATGAGTGACCGCATTCTGGTCATGCACGAAGGGCGAATCAGTGGCGAATTTGCTGCCCAAGACGCTGACCAAGAGAAACTACTCGCCTGTGCCGTAGGCAAAAAGATTAATGAGGAAGCCGCATGAGTACCGATACCATGAGCAAAACAAATACATCTCACAGCACAAAGCTGTTTAGCAAAGAGTGGCTCATTGAACAAAAGTCGCTGATTGCGCTGCTATTGTTGATTGTTGTTGTCTCTTTCTTAAACCCGAACTTTTTTACTGTCGACAACATCCTCAACATTCTTCGTCAAACCTCGGTGAACGCGATCATCGCAGTGGGTATGACGCTGGTTATCCTAACCGCAGGTATTGATTTGAGTGTTGGCTCGGTGCTGGCGCTATGTGGTGCATTTGCCGCTAGCTTGATTGCCATGGAAGTGCCAGTACTGATTGCGGTACCGACGGCACTGTTTGCCGGCGCAGCTTTGGGTGCCATTAGCGGCATCATTATCGCCAAAGGTAAAGTGCAGGCGTTTATCGCAACGCTCGTGACCATGACCTTGCTACGCGGTGTGACTATGGTTTACACCGATGGTCGTCCTATTTCGACAGGTTTTACTGACACAGCGGACGCGTTCGCTTGGTTCGGTACAGGTTATGCGCTGGGTATTCCAGTACCCGTCTGGTTGATGGTGATCGTTTTTGCAGCCGCTTGGTATCTGCTCAATCACACCCGTTTCGGCCGATACGTTTACGCACTAGGCGGCAACGAATCTGCTACTCGCCTGTCGGGTATCAATGTGGACCGCGTTAAGATTGGTGTTTACGCCATCTGTGGTCTGCTTGCTGCCTTGGCTGGCATTATCGTCACCTCTCGACTCTCATCTGCCCAACCAACGGCTGGTATGGGCTATGAGCTGGATGCCATTGCGGCTGTCGTCTTGGGTGGCACCAGTTTGATGGGCGGTAAGGGCCGCATTATGGGGACTTTGATCGGTGCGCTGATCATTGGTTTCCTAAACAACGCTCTAAACTTGCTCGATGTTTCCTCCTACTACCAAATGATTGCCAAAGCAGTGGTTATTTTGCTGGCGGTATTGGTAGACAACAAAAACAAGTAAATCAAAACTAAACTAAATAGGGTCAAGTGACGTGTCTTGACCCACCCTACACAAGGACAGATAAAATGAAAAAACTCGCAACTCTTATCTCCGCGGCACTACTTTCTACCACTGTTTCTGTATCAGCACAGGCACAAGACACGATGGCTATCGTACTGTCGACGCTGAACAACCCGTTCTTTGTGACCATGAAAGACGGTGCAGAAGCGAAAGCGAAGGAGCTTGGTTATGATTTGATTGTTCTGGACTCGCAAAACGATCCAAGTAAAGAACTGTCGAACATCGAAGACTTAACCGTCCGTGGCGTGAAAGCGATTTTGATCAACCCAACCGATTCGGATGCGGTATCAAACGCGATTCGCATGGCCAACCGCTCAAACATTCCAGTACTGACTCTAGACCGTGGGGCTAGCCGAGGTGACGTAGTGAGCCATATCGCGTCAGATAACGTGGTGGGTGGTGAAATGGCCGGTAACTACATTGTTGAAAAAGTGGGTATGAAAGCCAAAGTGATCCAATTGGAAGGCATTGCCGGTACTTCGGCTGCTCGTGAACGTGGCGAAGGCTTCATGAACGCAGTAAAAGGCAGCGAGATGCAAGTGCTTGCTAGTCAGCCAGCAGACTTTGACCGTACTAAAGGTCTAAACGTAATGGAAAACCTGCTTGCTGCTAACCCAGACGTTGAAGCGGTATTTGCACAAAACGACGAAATGGCATTGGGTGCACTGCGCGCAGTACAAGCATCAGGCAAAGATGTCATGATCGTTGGCTTTGATGGTACAGACGACGGTATTGCAGCGGTTAACCGTGGCCAGCTTTCTGCGACCATCGCACAGCAGCCTGATCTGATTGGTGCGCTAGGCATCGAAACGGCCGACCAAGTACTGAAAGGCGAGCAGGTAGAAACTTACATTCCTGTTCCACTAAAAGTGATTACTAAGTAATTCGCAACCGGCCCTCTTTGCTGCTTTCTGTAAGCCGCAAAGAGGGCAAATAGTTATGGGCTCTGTGCCTGAGAGTCCATCGCTATTTCTCCTGTTCACATCTATTGGGCTCTACCGAGCCGAGGACAACCTTATGAATAAGTTAGTGGTTTTAGGTAGTGTTAACGCTGACCATGTTCTTCAAGTGCCTTCTTTTCCTCGCCCAGGCGAGACGTTGCATGGTCGTAACTATCAAGTGATTCCGGGTGGCAAAGGGGCCAACCAAGCCGTGGCAGCGGCGCGCTTAAACGCCGACACGGGTTTTATTGCCTGCGTGGGTGATGATGCGTTTGGCATTAACATCCGTGAAAACTTCAAGATGGACAACATCAATATTCGCGGTGTAAAAATGGAGCCGAATTGCCCGACCGGGATTGCGATGATCCAAGTGTCTGATAGCGGTGAAAACAGCATCTGTATTTCCGCCGAGGCCAACGCCAAACTGACCGCTGAAGCGATCGAGTCAGACTTGGAATCTATCCGCAATGCCAAGTACTTGCTGATGCAATTGGAAACCCCATTATGCGGGATCGAAAAAGCGGCGCAGGTTGCTAAGCAGGCGCGTACCAATGTGATTCTTAACCCTGCGCCAGCGCGCGAATTGTCAGATGAACTACTCGCTTGTATCGATGTGATTACGCCCAATGAAACCGAAGCCGAAGTGCTAACCGGCATTACAGTGACAGACAACGAAAGCGCTCAAGAGGCGGCCAATGCACTGCACGGTAAAGGGATCGAAATTGTGATGATCACTTTAGGCGCGAAAGGCGTGTGGCTCAGTCAAAATGGTCGAGGGACATTGATCGAGGGTTTCCGGGTCGAAGCGCTCGATACCACAGCAGCAGGCGATACCTTTAATGGAGCATTGGTCACTGGCTTACTTGAGGATTTGCCTTTAGAATCAGCGATTAAGTTTGCTCATGCCGCAGCCGCAATCTCAGTCACTCGTTTTGGTGCCCAAACCTCGATACCATCGCGTGCTGAAGTGGATGCGTTTTTGGCTGAGCGCAGTTAGCAGTTAGACGTCAGGGAGTACGGCATGGCAACAATGAAGGATATTGCGCGGCTAGCTGGGGTATCAACCTCAACGGTCAGTCATGTCATTAACAAATCCCGTTATGTCAGTGAAGAGATCTCGCAGCGGGTCAATCAGGCGGCGAAAGACCTCAACTATCGCCCCTCCGCACTGGCCAGAAGTTTAAAAATCAACCGAACTCAAACCATAGGCATGTTAGTGACCACCTCAACGAACCCCTTCTTCGGTGAAGTGGTGAAAGGGGTGGAACGCAGTTGCTACCAACAAGGTTATAACCTGATTTTGTGCAATACCGAAGGGGATAACCAGCGGATGCGAGAATCCATCAACACACTATTGCAAAAGCGGGTTGATGGCTTGATTTTGATGTGCTCTTCCCTCGAGGGCGAACGTATCGATGTCTTTGAGCAGTATCCAGACATCCCGGTTGTCGTGATGGACTGGGGCCCGATGCTGTTTACCAGTGATAAAATTCAAGACAACTCTTTGCGCGGCGGCTACTTAGCGGCTAAGTATCTTATCGATAGTGGTCACACCGATATTGGTTGTATCACTGGCCCGCTGGTTAGGAACCAGGCGCAGATGCGTTATGAGGGTTATAAACGCGCATTGAATGAGGCCGGACTTGGCTTCAAATCGGACTGGATTATCGAAGCCGACTTTGAATGTGAAGGCGGTTACGAGGCGTTTAATCGGATGGCGGATAAAGGGCCACTGCCGAGTGCTATCTTTGTTTGCAATGACATGATGGCAATGGGGGTGATTAATGCCGCCAATGAGCGAGGCATCGCGATCCCTGATCAGCTATCGATTATTGGCTACGATGATATCCACATCGCTAAGTTTATGAGCCCTTCACTGACCACTATCCATCAACCTAAATATCGCCTGGGTAAGGCGGCGGTTGAAGCGGTACTGAAGAAGCTGGCGGGTGACAGTGACCAAGCTCAAGTGGTTCAGCTCGAACCGACCCTAGTTGAGCGCGCAACGGTTAAATCGCTCCTTGGCTAAAACCTACCTTAAATGGCGGTGTCGATGTCGGCCCGCTTTTCTTCTTTGTCCACCAAATTGTGCTAAACCTAAAGGATGATGACGCTGAACTTAGGGTTTAGAGACGCTGACTCTGTACAATAAAAAATTCGCCTGACCTATGACAATCTAGGCCTGGTATGCTCGATGGCGACGTATTGGCTGGGCTACCTCGTTAATTACTGAGTAATTTAACAGTAATAATCTCGGGCTGAAGCGCAGAACTTTGAACTCACACTGTCTATTCGATTTACAAAGATTTGTTTTGCGGTTAAAAAGAACAAAAGTATCGACAACTTTTGACGATAACAAGTTGTGATCAAACGATGAAGAAGAATTATGAGCGGATCAAGTAGTACGATTTTAACCGAAAGTGGCACTAATGAACTGGAGATCATCGAGTTCCATTTAGTGAAAGAGCTTCCTGGTGGTGGGACAAAAACCTGCTATTACGGAATTAACGTCGCCAAGGTGCGAGAGGTGATTCAGGTACCAGAGACCACCGATTATCCCAATGCCCAGCCACATATGGTTGGCGTGTTCTCTTCGCGAGATGTCTTGACTCCGCTGGTGGACTTAGCGGGCTGGTTGGGTGTCCAGACCAATAAAGATCTGAAGCGCAAGTTTGTTATCGTCACCGACTTTAATAACATGACTAATGGTTTTTTGATCGACAGTATCAGCCGTATCCACCGTATTTCTTGGAATGATGTTGAATCGCCAAGTCAGTTTTTGGAAGCGGGCGAGCAAGATTGCGTCGTGGCGGTGGTGCGAAAAGACGGTAACCTAATCATGATCCTCGACTTCGAGAAGATCATTGCTGATATCAACCCAGAACTGAGTATGGAAAAATACGATGTTAAGGTAGATAAAACCGTCGATCTTAACCAGCGCATGATCACTAAGCGCAACGCCAAAACCGTGATGGTGGTGGACGACTCTGCGTTTATTCGCTCCATGATTCAAGACACCTTAACCTCAGCCGGCTACAACGTGATTGCCTGTAAAGATGGCGGCGAAGCACACGAGAAGTTGATGAACTTAATCGAAGTGGCGAAAGAAGAAAACATGCCAGTGAGTGAGTTTATTGACGGTATCGTGACTGACGTTGAGATGCCAAGAATGGATGGTATGCACCTTGTTAAGCGCCTGCGTGATAGTGAAGCTTACTCATCGATTCCGATTGTGATGTTTTCATCTTTGATGAGTGACGATAACCGCGCCAAAGCGTTAGCGCTGGGTGCCAACGATACCATCACCAAACCAGAGATTGGCAAAATGGTGACCATGATGGATAAATACATCTTCGGCCAAGCAAAGTAGGCATTCCAATCACAACCAATATCTGGGCACTTACTCATCCCGTTGGGTATAAACCAGGAATAAAAAAAGGATACGCAATGCGTATCCTTTTTTGTGTCGTTAATCTTATGCTTCGCTGCGACGGTCACGGCCGTGACCACGTTCACCGCGATAGTTACCGCGATGGTCACCACCACGGTTGCGGTCAAAGCGACGTTCACCGTCGCGACCACCACGGCCACCTTCACGGTTGCCACGGAAACCGCCTTCACGACGACCACCTTCACGGTTGCCACGGTAACCACCGTCACGACGGCCACCGCCATCACGGCGACCACGAGGTTCGCGGAAATCATCAAAGTCACAAACAACCGCATCCACCTGCTTCTGACGAATACGCAGCTTACGCAGTTTACCCGCCGTCTCAGACGACATCGCTTTTGGTAGCTGAACGTAAGTTTCGCCTTGTGCTAGTTTGATAGCACCGATTGAGCCTTTGGTTAGGCCAAGTTCGTTAGCTAGTGCGCCGACGATATCTTTAACCTGAACGCCTTGCTCACGGCCTACTTGCAGTTGGTACGTATCCCAATCTTGGTTGTTGAAGCTACGACCGCCTTCGCGACGACCATCACGGCCACCTTCACGACGCTCTTTACGACGCTGTTTGTCGCGCTCAATCGCTTCAATCATTGGGTCTTCGCCGATGTAGAACAGTGGGCGCTTACCTTGTTGGCGCTTAAGCAAGATGGCTGCAAGTGCTGCGGCATCGAGCTCAAGAGACTCTTGTAGCTTGTCGACTAGCTCAGCAAACTTCTCAAGTGCTTTGTGCTCTTTTTCAGTTTCTAGCTCTGCACCTAGCTTAGCTAGACGCGCTTCGGCTACTTTGTCACGGTGAGGAAGTTGGATCTCTTCCATTGATGACTTAGTCACGCGCTCAATAGTGCGTAGCATACGAAGTTGGTTAGTACGAACCAACAGGATCGCTTTACCTTTACGTCCAGCGCGGCCAGTACGACCGATACGGTGGATGTAAGACTCAACATCGAATGGGATGTCGTAGTTGAATACGTGAGTAATACGTGGCACGTCTAGACCACGAGCAACAACGTCAGTCGCGACTAAGATGTCGATCACGCCTTGTTTAATGTGGTCAACGGTGCGCTCACGAAGTGACTGAGGAATGTCACCGTGTAGAGCCGCTGCTTTAAAGCCGCGTGCAGATAGCCAATCAGCCAAACGCTCGGTATCTTGACGAGTACGTACGAATACGATCGATGCGTCAGTCTCTTCTGTTTCTAGAAGACGAGACATCGCTTCGTCTTTTTCAACACCTTTCACAACCCAGAACTGCTGTTCTACTTTGTCTACGGTGTGGTTTTTACCGGCAACGTCGATGGTTTCTGGATCACGTAGGAAGCGCTCAACAATGCTCTTAAGCATCGGAGGCATAGTCGCAGAGAACAGTACGCGTTGTGCTGACTCTGGAGCGTGCTCCATGATTTCAGTGACATCGTCAACAAAGCCCATGTTTAACATTTCGTCTGCTTCATCAAGCACGAATGTATGCACTTCATCTAGGTGTAGACGGTCACGGTTGATAAGGTCTTGAACACGGCCTGGTGTACCGACAACGATGTGAGCACCGTTTTTAAGTGCGCGCATTTGATCAACGATAGATGCACCACCGTAGATCTCTAGCACTTTAAGGCCAGCAATATTTTTACCTAGGTTCTTAATCTCAGCGGCAACCTGAATCGCCAGCTCACGAGTTGGTGCAAGAACGATAGCTTGTGGCTTACGTTGACCAAGGTCGAGCTTATTAAGAAGAGGTAGAGAGAAAGCGGCAGTTTTACCAGTACCAGTTTGAGCTTTACCTAGTGCGTCTTTACCAGCCAATAGGTGCGGGATAGCAGCAGCCTGAATTGGAGTTGGTGAAACAAAACCCATACCATCAAGAGCTGAAAGGATAGAGTCGTTAAGCGCTAGATCGCTAAACTGAATTACAGAATCTGTCATTGGGATCCTACTATATTATGTCAACAAAAGGTCCCACGAGCTCTACCAATTCCAATACCAATCCAGTTGAGAGCTGATTCCGTTCAGATGCGGAAAAGTCGTAAATCGCATCAAGCCACTAGGGACGTAAATTCTCTCGATGCCGCTCACTACATTCTCTGTGTCACATGGCAGATTTGCCTACACTGTAGTCGCATCGATTTGAGGGAGCGCATTATTCCTCAAAAGCATAAGAAAAGCTAGAAAAAATTGAATTTCATCACAATTTTTCTCTGATTTGGGCTGTTCTGTTCACATCTTCGTCACTTATTGGTGCCCTTGTTTAAAGAGAGCGCGATTTATTTGTTTCGATAAGCGTTTGAAATCCAGTTTAAAGGCTAGATTGTCATGGCAGTGCGCTAGCGAGGCCATAGCCGCAGTGTTATAGTGTGCGCAATTTTTTCAGTAAGAATTGTAGAGATGTTCCAAGATAACCCGCTACTGGCTCAACTTAAGCAGCAAATTCAAGAAACGCTTCCGAAAAAGGAAGGCACCATCAAAGCAACCGAAAAAGGCTTTGGTTTTCTCGAAGTCGATAGCAAAACTAGCTTCTTTATCCCGCCACCGTACATGAAAAAATGTCTGCATGGTGACAAGGTCAAAGCCATTATTCGTACTGAAAAAGAGCGTGAAGTGGCGGAGCCGGAAGAGCTGATTGAGCAAGGACTAACGCGCTTTATTGGTCGCGTGAAACTGTTTAAGGGTAAGCTCAATGTGGCACCGGATCACCCTCAATTGAAGAAGCTTTCTCTAAAAGCCAAAACCCGTAAAGGCATCAAAAGCGATGACCTTAAAGAGGGCGACTGGGTCGTGGCGCACCTGACTCGCCATCCACTTAAGGGGGACAATGGCTTCTTTGTTGAAATCAGTGAAAAAATCACCGACGCTGACGATAAAATCGCGCCATGGTGGGTAACACTCGCAGAGAACGATCTGCCTAACAGCGAGCCTGCAGGCATTGAGCATTGGGAGATCAAAGACGATGCGGATCTAGAACGTATCGACATGACGCACATTCCTTTTGTTACCATTGATGGTGAATCGACCAAAGATATGGACGATGCTCTGTACGCGAAAAAAAGTGACAATGGCGACTTCGAGCTGACCATCGCAATTGCCGATCCGACAGCCTACATCACACCAGACAGTGAGATGGATAAAGTCGCCCGCGAGCGCGGTTTTACTATCTACTTACCTGGGCGCAATATTCCAATGCTGCCGCGTGATCTTGCCGACGAGCTGTGTTCTTTAATGCAAGACGAAGTGCGCCCAGCCTTGTGTTGCACAGTGACCATAGATAAAGATGGGGTGATTGGCGATGACATTCGCTTCTTTGCGGCCAACATCAAGTCTCAAGCGCGTCTTGTGTACGACCACGTATCTGACTGGCTGGAAACGGGTGAGTCGGCCCACTGGCAGCCAAGCGATGAGATTGCTCAAGTGGTGCGTGATTTGTACGACTTCTCGCTTGCCCGTGCTAACTGGCGCGAAACGCACGCCGTTGTCTTCCCTGACCGTCCAGATTACCGTTTTGAATTGAGTGAAGATAACGATGTTGTGGCGATTCATGCCGATCTGCGTCGCAGTGCCAATCGCTTAGTGGAAGAAGCGATGATCACCGCCAATATCTGTGCGGGTAAGACTCTGCAAGCCACGTTTAATAGTGGGGTATTTAATACTCACGCAGGCTTTAAGCCAGAAAAGATTGAAGATGTGGTTAAGCTCGTTAACCCTGAAGGTGAGTTGCCATTTACCGCTGATTCTATCGCGACTCTTGATGGTTTTGCCGCGCTGCGCCGCTGGTTAGCAGGTCAAGACACTTCTTACCTTGATAACCGTATCCGCAAGTCGCAAGCTTACAGTGAAATTGGCAATCAACCACTGCCACATTACGCGATGGGCTTAGACATCTACGCGACTTGGACCTCTCCAATTCGTAAATATGGCGATATGATCAACCACCGCATGTTAAAAGCGCACATCTTAGGCAAAGCGCCTGTGCAAACGGCCGATGATAGCGTGGGTGAGGAGCTGGCGACACACCGTAAACATCATAAGATTGCTGAGCGTAATGTCAGTGACTGGCTGTACGCGCGCACACTCGCCGAAGAGCCGACTAAGGGCACCAAGTTTAACGGCGAAATCTTTGATATTAACCGTGCCGGTATGCGCGTGCGCTTGCTGGAAAATGGCGCAGCTGCCTTCATTCCAGGGACACTGATTTTGGCGAACAAAGAGCGTCTAGAGTGCAATGGTGATAACGGTACGGTGAGTATCGATAAAGAAGTCATCTACCGTCTTGGCGATGTGCTTGAAGTGGTGTTGACTGACGTAAACCAAGAAAACCGTAGCTTGGTGGCCAAACCAACCCAAGTGTTCGAAGACGTTAAAAGCGCTGAAGAGGCGCAAGCTCCGACCGAGGAGTAATACCAAACGGGATAAATAGGTGATCAGATAATTGCGCAGGTAAAATTGCTGAGAGCAAGGCATAGATTGCAGCTAGCTAGTTGACCTACCTACAAAATCTATAACGACGCTATCAGCGATTTTAGCCAGCAAGAATGACCAGATATTTATGCTGTTTGGTATAAATAGTCTATATAGTAAAAGGGCGCTCGATGAGCGCCCTTTTTAATGGGGTTTAGTCGCTCCAGAACATCGCTTTGGGATCTTTGGCGACTTCACGCATTATGGCTGTTAGGTCGCTGCTCTGGGCTAAAAAAGGGTAAGGGAGCCATGCCTCTAGCTCGGTATCGTGAGGCACGAACAGTTGCCACAGATTGAGTTCATTGTTCCAAGCAACCTTGGCCACCGGATTCATATAGTGGCAATGACTGGAGTCGAGCAAGAAGTGCTGCTTAATAAACACCACTCCGTTGTGCAACACCTCATAACCGGCTTTACCCAGCTCTGCAGGCGTGCTCTGGTTGCGCTGCTTACAAATGATCTGCGCTCGGCTCTCGACTTGTCTTTGGAGCAAACTTACCAATCCCATGACGCTCAGTCTCGCTTATTGCCTCTGATATCTGTTGCTTACCATACTCGGGTTTAAACATAGTAGATACAAGATCCGGTCATGTCTGTATAGGTTTTCACAAAAATGTCATCTAATCGACATAACATAGGCGCGGTGATCAATTAGACCGTTTCGTTTGGGAGAATAATATGTTCCGTGTCGCGCTCGCAACACTACTATCTAGCTCACTATTTAGCGCCACTTTGCTGGCGGATGAAGTGAACATTTCTGGTTCAACGTCCGTTGCTCGGGTGATGGAGGTGCTTGCAGACCAATATAATGCCACCCACAAAGAGAGTTTTGTTGCGGTACAGGGCGTAGGCTCGAGTGCAGGGATTACTTTGGTAAAAAAAGGTGTCGCAGACATTGGCATGAGCTCGCGTTATTTGACGGAAAGCGAGCTAGACGAAACCTTGACCGTGACACCAATCGCGTTTGATGGACTCGCCGTGGTGGTGAACAAAGCCAACCCGATTGAAAATATCACTCGCGAGCAGTTATTCGACATCTATAAAGGCAGCATTACCAACTGGAAGCAGCTCGGTGGCAGTGATCAAGATATTGCGGTAGTGACGCGAGAAGCCTCGTCGGGTTCACGTTATAGCTTTGAAAGTTTGATGGGACTGACTAAGGTAATCAATGGCCGTTTAGTCTCTGACATCAATCCGAATAATCTGGTGGTCAACAGCAACAGTATGGTGAAAACCATCGTTAACCATAACAAGCAAGCGATAGGCTTTGTGTCGACGGGTTCGGTAGACAGCTCAATCAAAGCGATCCAGTTTGAAGGGGTTGAGGCAAACAATAAAACCATTGCCAACGGGGAGTATGAGTTGGCGCGTCCGTTTTTGGTGCTGTACAACCTAGATAAAGCCGATGAAGAGTCGAAGCTGTTCATCGACTATTTAAACAGCCCTCAAGCTAAAGCGTTGATTGTAGAGTACGGCTACGCACCCATTAGCAAATAAAACGTGCGCCTTCTAATAAAAACAAAAAAGCCCAGCATCACAAATGCTGGGCTTTTTTAATCAAGGCAAATTACTCTTCATCAAGACCGGCTTCTTTAAACAGTCGGCGGCAGGCCTTACCATCGCTGTGGAATAGATGACAACGATGAGCTGGAATACCAACGGATAGCTTGTCGCCCGCTTCGACAGCAAGGGTATCTGGCTGACGATAAATCATGTCTGCGTCTGCGGCATCGATGTGCATGTAAACTTGGGTTTCGTTACCCAGTTTCTCTACGATGTTCACTTCGCCTTCGATAGTCGCATCGCCTTCATTTGCGGGCAGTAAGTGCTCCGGACGCACACCAAGAGACATGCGCTCGCCGCGGGTGACTGTGGTGCCATCAACAGGAATCCAGAAGGTGGTGCCGTTGGCCAGTTGAACCATGACGCGATCTTTTTCAACCGCTTCAATGAACACGCTCATAAAGTTCATTTTCGGTGAACCAATAAAGCCGGCAACAAAACGGTTTTGTGGGTAGTGGTACAGCTCGAGTGGTTTGCCCACTTGCGAAACAAATCCTGCGTCTAGAACCACAATTTTATCTGCCATGGTCATCGCTTCCACTTGGTCGTGGGTAACGTAGATCATGGTACAACCCAGTTTGCGTTGCAGTTTAGTGATCTCAGAACGCATTTGTACGCGCAGCGCGGCATCTAGGTTAGACAGTGGCTCGTCAAGTAGGAATACATTTGGCTGGGAAACCAGAGTACGACCAATGGCGACACGTTGACGTTGACCGCCCGATAGCGCTTTTGGTTGGCGCTCAAGAAGATGGCTCAACTGTAAAACTTCTGCAGCATGTTCAACACGTTTGTCGATTTCGTCCTTGCTTGCTTTCGCTAACTTAAGACCGAACGACATGTTGTCGTACAGGTTCAAGTGTGGGTAGAGCGCGTAGGATTGGAAAACCATGCCCACGCCACGCTTAGAAGGCTCTACTTCGTTCATGCGCTCATCGCCGATGTAAAGGTCACCGGAGGTGATGTCTTCAAGACCAGCAATACAGCGAAGCAGAGTTGACTTACCACAACCTGACGGACCGACGAATACAACAAATTCGCCCTCTTGGATTTCTAAATCAACGTTCTTGGAAATCAGTACGTCACCGTAAGCTTTACATACATTTTTTAACGTGACACTCGCCATGTAGCTCGTCCTCGATCAATTTTTATAATTTACTGCCTATCATTATATGAATTTTGGCGCAGGCAATAACAGTAGGAATTTGGTATTGGAATGGATTCAATCATATTAAAGTGTAAGAAAATAGGGTGATGGAGCTTCTCACATCACCCACCAAGCCAAAGTCAGGTTTGCTTCCCCCGTGTACTCTAAGCTTCTCCCCCGAACGAATCAGTTTCCTGAATACCTACGTGACTTAAGTACGTTTCGCAAACCCTAGCGGCATTGTAACCAGTCACCCTATTACGTGTTACTGGAAAGGGTTCTTACCATCCACTCTTGGATGGCTGTAGTTTGTGAAAAATTGCCTGCGCCTGCATCCTCCTAAGCAAAAAAATTGTAGGGGGAGTAGACGGGGAGGAGCCATTTTAGGGTGGAGAATACAGAGAGAGATCTAGCTCAAATATTTGTCGCTACTGAGGGTGAATTTGGTCACACAAAGAGGTGGTTTTGTGAACTTGGTCGTCGATCGTTAACGATGGGGATCACGAAAATAGTTCATAATAGGTAGGGCGTAGGGAGTAGGAGGATGAGTCTTTTGTCAGTTTGGCTGAGAATTACTGGTGAAATACGGCGAAACCTCTGGTGGAGCCCTACAACACAAATATAAAAAGGATATGAACATGAAAAACGCCCTAAGCACAGTAGCACTAGGAACTCTTGTTGCTCTTGGCTCTTTTGGTGCAAATGCTGCTATCGAAGAAGGTCAACTGACTATCTGGATCAATGGTGACAAAGGCTACAACGGATTGGCTGAAGTCGGTAAACAGTTTGAAGAAGACACTGGCATTAAAGTGACAGTGGCACACCCTGATGCGCTGCAAGACAAGTTCCCACAAACAGCGGCGACTGGCGATGGTCCTGATATTGTGTTCTGGGCTCACGACCGTTTTGGTGGCTACGCAGAAGCTGGCCTACTGACTGAAATTAACCCATCTCAAGAGCTTAAAGAAGGCATCGTTGATTTTGCATGGGACGCGGTTAAGTACAAAGGCAAGCTGATCGGTTACCCAGTGGCTGTTGAGTCTCTATCACTTATCTACAACAAAGACCTAGTGCCAAACCCACCTAAGAGCTGGGAAGAAGTGGCTGCGCTAGACGCTAAGCTTAAAGCAGACGGCAAATCTGCCATCATGTGGAACCTAAAAGAACCGTACTTCACTTGGCCTCTAATGGCAGCTGACGGCGGCTACGCATTCAAATACGGTGCAGAAGGTTACGATGTTAAAGACGCGGGCATTGCCAACGCGGGCGTAAAAGACGCGATGAACTTCGTAAAAGGCCTAGTAGACAAAGGCGTAATCTCTTCAGATATGGATTACTCGGTTTCTGAGTCTTCGTTCAACCAAGGTAAAACAGCAATGACCATCAACGGTCCTTGGGCTTGGGGCAACATCGAGAAGTCGGGCATCAACTACGGTGTCACTAAGCTACCTAAATTCAACGGCCAATCATCTAAGCCTTTCGTTGGCGTACTATCTGCAGGTATCAGCACTGCGTCGCCAAACAAAGACCTAGCGGTTGAGTTCATCGAGAACTACCTACTGACTAACGACGGTCTACGTAAAGTTAACGACGACAAGCCACTCGGTGCGGTAGCGCTCAACTCGTTCCAACGTGAGCTAGATTCTGACCAACGCATCGCTGCGACAATGGACAACGCGATGAACGGCGAAATCATGCCAAACATCCCACAGATGAACGCGTTCTGGGGTAGTGCGAAAAATGCCATCATCAACATCGTTGATGGACGTCAAACAGTGGACGCTGCTCTAGCGGACGCTGAAAAACAGATGACTAAGTAAAGCTATACCTTTTAAGGAGGGGGTAACCCCTCCTTCATTTCTATTTTTTTATTATCGCTAGCAGGTTCTATTATGCAGTCAGTTCAAGGTTCAGGCGTTATGCCATCACCCACAACGAGCTTGCCTTCAAGTAAAAACGTACTGATTAAGTGGGGGCTACTTGGCTCTATTGGTATTCTTAACGGTTACGCGACTATTCTTATGTATTCCCGCGGTGAGATGGCGTTTGCCCTTCTTACTGTGATTCTTACTGCACTGGCACTTTTTATCTTTGGTAGTAAAAAGACCTATGCCCATCGCTATATCTACCCAGGTATTGCAGGGATGATACTGTTTATCCTTTTCCCTCTGGCATACACCATAGGTCTTGCATTCACAAACTACAGTGCAAAAAACCAGCTCTCTTTTGACCGTGCCCAGAGCGTGCTGTTAGATAGAACGTTCCAAAGTGGTAAAAGCTATTCTTTTTCCCTATACAGCACTGAGCAAGGTCATCGCATCGTTATCGAAGATGGCGAACAACTTCTAGCGACCGATTCTTTTGAGCTCGCGAGCCTAACTCCATCCGATATGGATCTTGCGCCAGTTGACACTGTTGTCGGCGAGAAAGAAAAAATCAAAACGATTGTACAAAATCGTCCGGCATTGTCTGAGTTGGACTTACACCTTCCTACGGGTGAAGATATCCGTATGAGCGGACTGCGCAAGTTTGCTGCTGTGGTGCCGCTATACACGCTGCAAGACGATGGCGAAACGCTATACAACAACCGCACCCAAGAGCTACTGCGTCCAAACATGGAACTCGGTTTCTACCAACCCGTGGACAGCAGTGGTAACTTCACCGGTGACACTGTCTCTCCGGGCTTTATCGTCAACATTGGTAGCCACAACTTTGAGCGCGTTTGGAAAGATGACGGCATCAAAGAGCCTTTCATCAGCATCTTTATCTGGACAGTCGTGTTCTCGGCAGTGAGTGTTGCCTTGACCGTCTTCATTGGTCTGATTTTGGCGAGTGTGGTGCAGTGGGAAGCGCTGAAAGGGCGCGCGATCTACCGAGTTCTGCTGATTTTGCCATACGCAGTACCAGCCTTTATCTCGATTCTGATCTTCAAAGGTTTGTTCAACCAAAGCTTTGGTGAAGTGAACATGGTGCTTGAAGGCCTATTTGGTATTAGCCCAGCATGGTTCTCAGACCCAATTCTTGCCAAGAGCATGATTTTGATTGTTAACACCTGGCTTGGTTTCCCATACATGATGATTCTGTGTATGGGCCTACTTAAAGCGATTCCAGACGACCTCTACGAAGCGTCAGCTATCGATGGTTCAAACTTCGTCTCGAACTTTACCAAAATCACTCTACCGCTGATGATCAAACCGTTGACGCCGCTGCTGATTGCCAGCTTTGCCTTCAACTTCAACAACTTTGTATTGATTCAATTGTTGACGCAAGGCGGTCCAAACATGATCGGTACGTCTGAGCCTGCGGGCTACACTGACTTGTTGGTAAACTACACCTACCGCATTGCCTTCGAAGGCGCAGGTGGTCAAGACTTTGGTCTAGCAAGTGCAATCGCAACACTTATCTTCTTACTTGTAGGGGCGCTGGCGCTACTCAACCTACGTGTAACAAAAGTCGCTCAGGATTAAGGAGACGCAAAATGGCAATGGTACAAGGTAAGTCTTTAAAATACCGCGTGTGGGCAACACACATCGCTATGTGGGCGTTTCTATCACTGATTATCTTCCCACTGTTGATGATCATCGCGATCTCATTTCGTGAGGGTAACTTCGCTACAGGTAGCATTATCCCGGAAAACCCATCTTTGGAGCACTGGAAACTGGCACTCGGTTTTTCAGTGACCAACGCTGATGGGTCGGTGACGCCACCACCATTCCCAGTTCTCACTTGGCTGTGGAACTCGGTGAAGGTTGCAGGCATCTCATCTATCTTGATTGTGTGCTTGTCGACAACCTCTGCGTACGCTTTCGCCCGTATGAAGTTCAAAGGTAAGAACACCATCCTTAAAGCGATGATGATCTTCCAAATGTTCCCAGCGGTGCTGGCACTGGTCGCATTGTATGCTTTGTTTGATAAGTTGGGTCAGTACATTCCGTTCTTAGGTTTGAATACCCATGGTGGTCTGATTTTCTCTTACCTCGGTGGTATCGCACTACATGTTTGGACCATTAAAGGTTACTTCGAAACCATTGATGGATCGCTAGAGGAAGCAGCGGCACTTGATGGCGCAACACCATGGCAAGCCTTCAGATTAGTACTACTTCCTTTATCTGTTCCTATCTTGGCTGTGGTGTTCATTCTGTCGTTCATTATGGTAGTAGGTGAAGTTCCGGTAGCATCTCTGTTACTTTCTGATGTAAACTCATACACATTAGCGGTTGGTATGCAGCAGTACTTGTACCCACAGAACTATCTATGGGGTGACTTTGCAGCAGCAGCAGTATTATCTGCACTACCAATTACCGTCGTATTCTTACTTGCGCAGCGTTGGTTGGTTGGAGGATTAACCGCCGGCGGTGTGAAAGGGTAATAATAACGATAAGGGCGACCGCGAGGTCGCCCATTTTGTTTAAGACTTAACACTTTTGGTTTGGCCGCCGATCAGTTAAGTCGAGAGCAGAACTGGCGTTACGCATAGCTGGCTGTTAGCTAGATTCCTTACTATTTTACGACTAACAGTTTTTGTAACCGAAACCCGGCTTTGTCCCGGGTTTTTTTATGTCTGAATTTTGCTCTGAGAGGTAGTGTAAAAGCTGTGCGAGTGATTGATAGTCAAGCAATTAATCAATGCGAGTCGGTCAGAAAATTATGCTGTCGCATTGCAGTTCATTGCATCGCAATGCGAGTCACAGCACTGTGTGGTATTTTGGGTAAGAAGCTTGATTAGAATTCGCGGCTAGAGGGCGCACAGCCGAGGTAACGCAGCAACACGTAATGGCTCTCTTGCGCTAGCGCCACTCGGCGAAATAGATCAGCGAAGGTGTCGTCACCGCCAAAACAGGCGCGGATGTAGCGATTAATCTCTTGATCAGCATAGCCTTCCACATAGAGCGAGCGCACCCATTGGTATTCTACCGATTTTAGGTTGAGCAAGGTCGCTTCCGTTAATGTAATGTCAGTGGCAGACAAGTGTGATTCCTTCGATGCGCGTTTAGTTAGCGGATTTAAGCAAATCAAGATGAAAGAAAAATGACAGCGGTATGGCAGTTATATGACTGGCCAGCGGTAGCGCACCGCCAGCCAAATAATACCAAACGGGATAAATAGGTGACCAGATAATTGCGCAGGAAAAATCGTTGAGAGCAAGGCATAGATTGCAGCTAGCTAGTTGACCTACCTACACCATTCCTTGAAAACATAGCTATAACGACGCTATCAGCGATTTTAACTAGCAAGAATGACCAGATATTTATGCTGTTTGGTATAACATTCGGTTGGGTTACTTGAGGTATTTGACGTGCGCTTCCATCTCTTCGCCGATCTCTTTGCGCATATTCATCAGTCGAATCGCAGAGTCGCGCAGTGCAATATCTTCCGGGGTTTGTGGTACCCAATCAGGCACCTCGGTCGGCTTACCCTCTTCATCGACCGCCACCATAATCACGATACAGTGCGTAGTGAGGCGGTTTTTAAGTTCCTTCGGATCGCTTGCTTGGACATCAATGGCGATGTGCATTGAGCTTCGGCCAGTATAGATAACCTTAGCGCTCACCTCGACCAAATTGCCGACATGAATCGGAGCGACAAAACGAATCCCACCCGCGTAGGCGGTAATACAGTATTTGCCACTCCATGCAGCGGCGTTGGCATAGGCCGCCAAGTCAATCCATTTCATCACGGCGCCGCCGTGTACTTTACCGCCAAAATTGACGTCGCTGGGCTCGGCAA
This sequence comes from Vibrio sinaloensis, assembly GCF_023195835.1. NCBI lineage: Bacteria > Pseudomonadati > Pseudomonadota > Gammaproteobacteria > Vibrionales > Vibrionaceae > Vibrio > Vibrio sinaloensis. The sequence continues at coordinate 962,624 of NZ_CP096200.1, forward strand.
GAAAGCGCAGGGTAATATCGCGTTGACCAGTACTCATCTGTCAATCCTTTGTTGTTATAAGTTTTATGTTTACATTTAACTAAATAACAAAGGGTATCACTGTCTGCAACATTTATTCGCTTATTACTTTAAGTAAGACTTTGTAGTTCGTGTCGCGTTAGACTAGTGCATAAGTTAAGTATTGTCATTTTTGACACATAGAGAGGCTGAACCAGAGAAGATCATCCATATACCATTGAGCACTTTACTAAATCGACTGGTGAGTAAGTCAAACAGCTGAAAGTTCAGGGGTACCAGAATCAATGTAAGTCGACTTGAGAGCGGGGGACCTCAAATGAATGACATCTATCTAAAAAGTCGGAATGACACAGTTCGCTTGTGTGATAATTTAAGTCTATCTTTCTGATATTGTTGACAAAAGCTGTTAAAGTTGTGAATTGATTCGCACATATGCCTATTGGTTTTATTAATGATACATATGATTGTACTAAATATGATAAGTCTCTATTGGCTTTATAAAATCAATAAGGAAAACTAAATGACAATTAAACGTCTTAGGCTAGTAGCGCTGCCACTGATAATAGCCGCTACGGCACTGTTAGTGTCTGGCTGTGCTTCTAAAAGAGTTACTCCAGAAGTTAAATATGCCCAATTGGCTAGCGACGATAAGTTTACCGTTTCTAAATTTGACTTTGTTCTTGCTTATCGCGTCAATGTGCCAGACCTATTAAGGCAAGAAGAGCTTAAAAAGATCGCGTTTCAAGGTTTCTTGGATGGATTGAAGAAAGCGGATTTATATGCAGATGATAATGACTCTGACGCTAAGCCTCTTCACGTAAGAGCTAGCTATTATAGACGTTTCGTAGGTGATGAAACACCTATTCCTACTCATGTTCTTGCTCAGCCTAATTTAGGCTATACGATTACAGAAGAAAGCCCTAGCGGGGAGCTTCTTATTGCTGAAGAAAATGACCTAACGAAGAACATGTTATTTGAAAAGGATTTTTCAAAAGAAATCTTAACTGCTTATCAACTAGGTTACTACATGGCTGAGCAGCTAGCTAAGAAAGTGCCAGATGGTATCGATGAGCTACCGAAAATAATACTTAGTTCAGAAAGAATGTCAGAATATCAAAGTTTGGCACTTGAACTAAAAAGTCGAAACTACAACCCTGAGACTGACAGAAACTATATCCCTAGCAGTGTAATAGAACCATTGTTTAAGCTAGTTAGTAGTGAGGACTATGATACGAGAATGGATGGGTATGAGGAAATTCAAGATCAGTGGCTCAATTCACCAAAGTTGTTCGATTATCTCGCTAAACAAGTTGAAAACAGTTACACAAAGTCTCTCAATAAAGATGAGTTGGAAGAACTAGAAGAGCAGATTAAAACGATCTCAGAAGCAGGTCTGAAAGAGTATTTGCCAGTTATCGAGCAGGTCGCAAATAGCTCAACTTCTCAGGAGGTTCGTGAATATGCTTTGGAAGCTTCCGAAACTCTTCGTGAGCGCCACCTTAGATCTTTTGTGATACACCAGCCCTTACCAGAGGGGATTGAACTTTCTTGGAAAGAGCATCAACTATATAACATGACGAGAGCGACTGTCTTTGGAGTTGATGATGTAGCTCTGCAGAAGCGAGCTGTAAAAGAAATTTATCGCAATTATCTAGATAATGAAACTTTGCTCGATGCCGTCAGCAGGGAGCTAGAGCACTCAACGGTTATACTCTCTCACAGAAATAGCAAGTCAACCGACTATTATGCTTGGTCTTGTCGAGTTCTTGGTATGTCTGGTAACCTAAAATATAAGCCGCAGCTTGAAAGGATTTCGAAGACAGCACTTTCAGCGAAGGTACGAGAGTTTGCTGAGGAGTATGCTGAAGAGCTTTAAAGCTATTTCCAGTTTTAGGTAAACCCCAACGCCCAGTCATGCTGGGCTTTTTTATCGCTTATGAGCTCGGTGCCATAACTTTATCCATAATACTCATGCTCTCAGCGAAGTATGGGTTGTAAGTGAGCCGGGCATGAATTTTTCCTTGTTCGCGATATCCCCAGGCTGAGTACCATACTTGGCTTTGGCTACATTTCGGCTCGAGCTCTTCCCCTTGGCCGTTGCTGCAAATACGCTGGGTGCCATGTTGGCCATAGTAAGGGTTGTCTGGGGAGAACAAGAGCCCCATGTGTGAACCATTCGATATCCGCAAATCCGGTAAACGCATGCTATAGCGCGTGGTTCTTTCAATCCCAGTATCTTGCTCACCTTGCCAGACTAGGTGGCTTGCTGGGTGAGTCATCTGGTTGGCAAACACCTGAGTGACGTATTGAGTATCAATCACTTTGTCACCCTCGCTCATCATAATAAATACTGGCTTATCATAGATTTTTCCGGCAAGTGAGGCTCTGACTTGACTGGACGTCTGGTAATACACGGCCGCTGCATTCATTGGCAGCGAGTTATAGCGTAGCGGGTTGTCCTCGGGATCTTGATCCGCCCAAGTAATGAAGTAGCTAGCGAGCTTAGCGTACTTGACTACGCCAGAGAGTGGTTGCAATGCGGGTGAAAAGAGCAACAAGCCGTTGATTGATTCATCATCAATAGCTTGTTCGGTTACCAGGTTTGCGCCAGTTGAATAGCCGCCTAGCCAAATCGAATCGGTATCTTGTTTTAGCAGTTGAATATGATGCTTAACGATACCCTGCCAATCGGCAAAAGTGGGCAGTTGTAAATCGCCGACTTTGCTGCCGTGGCCGGGAAGAAGAATGGTGCGAACTAGGTAACCTTGCTTGGCCAAATGGGTTGCGATATCGATAAACGAGTAGGGCGAGTCCCCCAAACCATGAACTAACAGCACGCCCTGGCCATTGGGCTTTAGCGGGCGAAACTCTTGGGGCGCGACCAAGCCTAACTCGGTGTATTTATCTTGAGTGAGGAATACGCGATTGCTCTCAAGCCAAGCTTGAGTTTCATTGATGTATTCGCCAAAGCTGGCTTGAGAGTAGCTGGGTAAGGCTTTAGCGGCTTGAAACTCTGGAGCTTCTGGCGCTGAACTACAGCCTATCGCACTGATTAAGGCTGTAGCGGAGATAAGCAAAAAAAGGGTGTTACGTATCATTAAGTTGGACACCATTACTGTTTAGATACGTCTTCATACTCTCCTTCGAGTACGGAAGGATCGCTCGGTTTAGAAAAAATATCTCGCTGCATTTTAAGTGACTTCTCAATTTTTCTGCCTGTAATCAGCGCGAAGAGAGTCAAGGGGATAGCCAACACTAGGGTGAACATTAGGGTCATTACACCGATAAACAGCGCCAAGATAGCAGTAACCGCTCTATTCATAATCATTACCTCTTTATTTATTGATTAGAATAGCGAGTAGAAAATGAATCAAATATGAACAAATGTGTTGCTGCGCCAGTTTGATTGGCACAGGTCGTCAGGTGAGTAAAAAAGCCATCCCAAGAACCGAAGGATGGCAAAGACGGGGGATTATTGTAGGTATTATGTTGTGGAGCTTTGCCTCCACCTAAGTGGAGGCGATATTCGATAACCCGCGACTGCTGTTATTGAGTCGGATAAGTTTTGTAACGTACGCCCATCATTTGTTCCATACAATGGACAACCTGACAGCTGTAACCAAACTCGTTGTCGTACCAAATGTAAAGAACACAGCGATTGTCTTGAGCGATAGTGGCGGCGCCATCGACAACACCCGCGAAGCGAGAGCCCACTAAATCTGATGAGACAATCTCGGTCGATTCCGTGTAATCGATTTGAGCAGAGAGCTCTGACGTTAACGCCATTTCGCGTAGATACGCATTGAGCTCGTCTTTATCGGTACCGTTTTCTAAGTTCAAGTTAGCAATGGCCATTGAAACGTTAGGGGTAGGAACTCGAATCGCATTACCCGTCAGTTTGCCAGCGAGTTCAGGCAGTGCTTTCGCGACGGCTTTCGCTGCGCCCGTTTCTGTCAACACCATATTCAATGATGCACTACGGCCACGACGTTCACCTGAGTGGAAGTTATCAATCAGGTTTTGGTCATTGGTAAAGGAGTGGACCGTTTCAATGTGGCCAGAGATCACGCCAAATTTATCGTTGATCGCTTTGAGCACAGGCGTAATGGCATTGGTGGTACAGCTTGCCGCAGAGATAATCGTATCTTCAGCTTGAATAACACTGTCATTGACACCAAAGACCACGTTTTTGATATCGCCTTTACCCGGTGCGGTGAGTAGGACTTTTTCCGCGCCACCACATGCTAAGTGTTGGCTTAAACCTTCAGCGTCTCGCCATACACCGGTGTTGTCGACAACCAGAGCATTGTTGATGCCGTAGTGAGTGTAGTCCACCTCTTCCGGCTTGTTGGCATAGATAAATTGAATGTAGTTGCCGTTCGCAATGATTGCTTTGCGCTCTTCGTCGACCACAATGCTGCCGTTAAACTGACCGTGGACTGAGTCGCGGCGAAGTAGGCTTGCACGCTTTTCAAGGTCGCCTTTTTTGCCGCCACGAACCACAACAGCGCGTAGGCGAAGTGGGTAGCCAGGGCCTGACTTTTCAACCAGAAGGCGAGTTAGCAGACGACCGATTCGGCCAAAACCGTACAACACCACATCGCGTGGTTCACTCACGGTTTCACCATTCATCGCACCGATCAGAGCGGTATGCAGAAAGTCTTTCACGCCATGTTCGTCATCGCGATCTTTCCAGAATTGATGAGCGAGTTGACCGATGTCGATACGACAAGGAGAAAGTTCCATATCCGCCAATGCTTTGATAAGAGGAAGCGTTTGCTCTGGGCTAAGGGCGGTGTCCGTGTAACGGCGGGCTAGGCGGTGAGCTTTGATGATATCGATCGTTGCCGCGTTAACCAAAGTTTTACCGAAAAGTAGAACTTCTACACCTTTATGTCGGTAAAGTTGACCAAGAAGTGGAGAGATAGTTTCCGCAATCGTTTGGCTCGTTTGCCAATCTAGGAGATGTTTCTCTGGGCTCATTGTATATGTGGACCTTTCACGTTTTGGGGGACTGACTCTACTTTGCGATTGTAGGGTGGCTAGTAGAGCTGACTAAATATTGTATTAAATTTGTAATTTTTATGCGGCAGGATTGTAATGCCTAACATCTTATTCTGCTAGGAAAAATAATCCGTGGTTTTTATGCTGAGAATAGGTGCGGAAATGGCGTATATTTTCGTTTTCAGCTAGCGATTGATCGTATTGACTTTTTGATTACTTAGGCCTTAATTCGCGAAGAAAAATACTTGAAGCACATATTTAATGTAATGATTCATTCATGATGCTCATATTAAGATGATATCGATCACTAGTTCACCTTGATTAGTAAACAACAAAGTGAAATCACAGCGTAAAACTTTCGGCGGGTCACTTAGTGCCTTATCTAAGCGCCGATTTTGTCTGAGTATGAAAAAATTTAACACTGAAAACCAACGGTTTTAGGCGATATGAGGAAAAATGAGTCTGACAGGTGGAAAAGATCAGGTTTAAAATATTGAACTGAGTGCGTGAATAGAGAGAAAGTGGGTTACGCGGTTAGCCAGTGTGCTAACCGCTTACATGACTTTATTGGGCCTTGATGTCGGCGAGTGGCAGCCAGTTTACTTTTACCCCCGCTTGGAGAAACATCTCTTGGCTGACTTTAATTTTGTCTTCCCAACGTGACAAAAAGTCTTCGGTCTGCTCCGGGCAGTGCACTGCTGAAATACCGGTTTGAATGATCTTGGCCGCGCAATTTGGACAAGGAAAATGAGTTACCCAGATTTCGCAGCCATCGAGATCGCGTTTAGCGAACAGAATGGCGTTTTCTTCAGCGTGAAGTGTTTTTAGGTACTTCATTTCACGGTCGTCAGTAATCGCACTGTCGGAAATACCATGTGGATAGCCGTTAAAACCGACTGAGACAATCCGATTCTGTTTAGTGATGACAGCACCGACTTGGGTGGAAGGATCTTTACTCCACGAGCCAACAAGTTCTGCCATTTGGTAAAAGCGTTGTGCCCACTTAGAAATCATTCAATCGTCCTCTGGATGATGGGGAAACAGGTAATGTGATTTAGATCTAATCATAATATCCTAATTTCCCAGTGGATAGTCCAGAAAAAAACCGCTGCCCTAATGACTATCTAAGGTTTAGCAGCATCATGGTGCGTTTTAGGTCACACTTTTTGTGGTTTGACTCAAGAACCATGCTGGGAAATTGTCACTAAGGCTTGTAAGAGATCTCTCACAAAGGCGTAAGTGATACTTAAAGCGAGCACCAGAAAAACCACGCTTTAGGTGCTTAACTCTATGAAAAGACTGGTTTTGAATAAAATTTGTCCGTTTTATTTCAAATGAACATGGACAAAGTGGCGTTGTGAAAAATAGTGGAGCGCATATTCTTTACTTGTCAGCAGGATGCCGACACGGAACAGGAAAGACCCAAGGAACGGTCATCTTCAGGATGAAGATTCGATTATTCAGGACGAATAATTGGCATGGATAGCGAAGGACATTGGCTGGATGCGAGTAACTAGGATGGTTACGCAAGGATAGACAATGGACGCTTAACGGACTAAGGCAATAACTATCAGGAAGATAGTGCAGGACACCGCTTAAGGATAAGTGATGAGAGTTAGTCTGGATGACTAACGGGCTGGATTGCCAAGGACACCGCTAGGAAGGCGATGATAAGGACAGTGCTGAAGGAATCAGCGTACTATCACGGAATAGATGCAGGGAGCACCTATTAGTAGCCGGATTGCTGCGAGTAAGAATGAACCCCACTAGGCGAGAGCCTAGTGGGGTTTTATTTTTTAGACATATTTTGTTACATCTCGTGATATTGCCTTGTTGAAGGTGTGGTGATTTACTACCGATCCCTAAGCAACAGAGGTATTACTCTTAATGGACGACCCCTATAGTCGACTATACACTCCTTCCACTTCCACAACTGTGGAGGTGTCATTATGTTAGAACTCTTCTTACAACCCGAAATATGGGCAATCTTTGCCACATTGTTTATGCTCGAGATCGTTCTCGGCGTCGATAACGTGGTGTTTATCTCGGTACTGTGCGAACGGCTGCCCATGCATCAACGCAAGTTGGCGCGTAACCTCGGCATTAGCTTGGCGGTTGCGGCACGCATTGTATTGGTTTTCTCGATTTCGTGGGTGATGTCGTTGACTCAACCCTTGCTGCACTTAGCACAACTGGCGTTCACTGGACGTGATGTGATCATGATTTTAGGTGGCGCATTTCTACTTGCTAAGAGTGCCAAAGAGTTATGGGCGTGGTTAACCCACCATTATGCGGCGCATTCGACCCATGTTCGAACCGGTCTTGCGGTGGTGTTATTGCAGATAGTCGCGGTCGATGCGGTGTTTTCGATGGACTCGGTGATTACTGCGGTCGGGCTGACCAGCGAAGTGCCAGTGATGGTCGCAGCGATTTTGGCATCTGCGGTGGTGATGGTGTTGACGGCGGAGAAGATCAACAACTTGGTGACTAAGTATCCAGGGTTCAAGACGCTTGCGTTACTGTTCTTGGTGCTGCTGGGCGGCTTGTTAATGGCAGAAGGCTTTGCGATTCACGTAAACAAGGGCTATGTCTACTTTGCCATGGCATTTGGTTTGATTCTGGAGCTTTGCCATATTCAATTGAAGAAAAAGCAGCAGTTGCGGATAAGGGCGATTCGTCCATTCAAGATAGCAAATAAAGCACTGTAATTCAGCCGTTCGTTATATGGGAAGCACAGTTGCTTCCCTTTTTCGTCTTAACGCTGGGGGGAGATTGTTGTTAAAAAAAAGCCAACCTCAAGTGGTGAGATTGGCTGATATAGGTGTGAACAAAACCAGTTCACTAACAACGTCAGTTGGCTAGGTGACCCTCGGCTTAATAAGGGTCATCTAATGTAGTGCATCATATGTGCCAACTTTTATAGTGCTAAATTGCGCAATAAATGGCCGTTTTAGGCTGTTTCTACTTGTCTGAGTTGCATATTGAGATTGCAAAATGCGAACTGCGATCAAATTGCTATTGACGATTGGCTTGTTAGTGAGGCTCGCAAGGCTACATCATCACTAGACTGGCTGTGCCTAAAAAGGCAAAAAAGCCGACGACATCGGTAACCGTGGTGAGAATCACCGATCCCGCCAGAGCAGGGTCAAGGTCTAGCTTATCTAATACAATCGGGATCAATACACCAAACATGGCGGCAGTGATGATATTGACAATGATGGCCAGCGCGATGGTCGCCCCCAACACGGTGGATTGAAACCAAAGCCCTGCTAACGCTCCGATGATCAGTGCCCAAAGCAGGCCATTGATGGAGCCGATGCCGATCTCGTTTTTTAGCAGTGCCCAGCGGTTACCTGTGGTGATCTGGTTAAGTGCCATCGCCCGCACCATTAGGGTTAAGGTTTGGCTGCCGGCGATGCCCCCCATGGAGGCGACGATAGGCATCAGTACTGCCAAAGCGACCACTTGCGCAATCACATCCTCAAATAGGCCAATTGTCACCGAGGCTAAAATGGCGGTCAGCAAGTTGATTCCAAGCCAAACGCCGCGTTTTTGCGAGCTTTTAATCACAGGTGCAAACAGATCGTCCCCTTCATCCATACCCGTACCCGCCATCAGACGCGCTTCGTAAATTTCACGTTGAGTGCCTAATGCAAAATGCCAGTCGACTTCACCGATCAGGGTTTGCTGCTCGTCAACCACAGGCATGGCAGACAAGGAGGAGTGTTCTAGTGACTCAATACTTTCAGCGAGAGTGAGCTTGGCATCTAAGGTCAGCACATTCTCTATCGCTAGGTTACGTAAGCGCTCATTGGGCTCGGCTCTAAGCAAGTCGATATAGCTCACCAATCCACGGAACTGCTTACGTTTGTTGATTAGGTAGATCTGTTGCGGAGCATCGTAGCTGTATCGCTCCATCAAGGCTTTGGCTTTTTCCACGGAGATATTAAATGGCAGGGTCACCACTTTTCTCTCAGCCCAGCGGCCCAGCTCGTCATCTTGGTATTGGTTAGCTTGATCGTAGAGCTCCAGCTCATCTTTCTCGATAAGATGCAGCGCTTCGTTAATGATCTCTTCTGGCAGTGAGTCGGCCCACTCAATCAACGACAGGTTGTCGAGTTTGGCCAGAGTCAGTTTGAGCTCGGTATCGGACAGTTCATTAATCACCGAGTGTCGCACTTCAGCACGAGCTTCGGTCAACACTTCGATGTGCAGCTCGAGCGGCAGACTGCGCCACAGCCTGACACGCTCTTCAATCGGAAAAGCTTCAAGGATGAGAGCGACAGAACCTGACTCTAAACCTTGTTCGATGGCGTCATTAAGGATTGTGGCGTGCTGATCCTCATCAGCCTTGCCAATCTGTTCGATAAGCAGGGAGAGATCCTGAAACTGACTCACAGAGTACCTCGAAAAAGAGAAGTGTTTGTTTGATTATATTCCAAGGTACTCGAAAGTAGCAGAAAAACAATACCCTATCTGCTGTGGAGGCCCAGATAGGGCAGCACTAAGCGACGAATGTTTACTTTCGCACCAATTCGCGCAGCCAATAGGTACATGCCACCAATTTTACGATGTAGGAAAAGGGCGTCAGCGGGCGGAGTGTGCCAGTAATCTTGTTCCATGCTCAGAATGGTTCCTGCGTCGCGAAGGCGCTGGGCCAATCCACTGGCTTTAAAGTCATACTCTTGATCAACCAGCATGGGTTCGCAGGCCAAATGAACCAGATCAAGTACCGCTTGCCGCTGCTCGGGCAGAATACTTTGGCTAAAAAAGCCAATTTGCTCAAGCGCCTGATTGAGCCCAGGTTCGTCGCCATTGATCACACTGGTAAAGGCCTTTTTGTACCCAGAGCTCAATCTTTCGCTGTACTCACGGGTGGCGCCAAAATCGAGTAACCCGATTTGTTGACTCTGCTCTAGATAGAGATAGTTGGCGAAATTGGGGTCGGTCTGCACCATCTTGAACTCAAACAGCTCTCTAAACAGTAGTTCAAGTAAAGCGTGCATAACAAAGTCGCGAGTGTGTTGGCTCGCATCTTCGATACTCTCGATGCTTCTTCCTTCAATAAAGCTCATGGCAAGGACAGATTGCGAACTGTTTCTCGAGAACAGCTTAGGCACCACAAAGTGGGGGCTGTTTTCCAGCGCTTGTCGGTAACGCTGCATAAACCTCGCTTCGCGTTGATAATCGGCTTCATCGTGGAGCTGCTTTTTCGCTTCTTCAAGTAAGCCTTTGTAGTCGACCGATTCTGGGATTAAGCCGACGATCTTGAGCAGTGTGCCTACGTTATCGACATCGCTATCGATGCTCTGACGAATCCCCGGGTACTGCACTTTAACCGCCAGCTTTTCTCCATCATCACTGTAGGCTTGATGAACCTGACCAATGGACGCGCTGGCAACCGGCTTGAAGTTGAATGCAAGAAACTCGTTTTTCCAATCCGGACCTAGAGCATTGACCAAGACTTGAGTGAGCTGCTTGGATGGCATCGGGTCTGCGCTGGAGCGCAAGCGAGCCAGAATGTCGGCCAACTCAGGCTCTAAGATGTCGCCGGCATCCATCGACAACATTTGCCCAAGCTTCATTGCTGCGCCGCGTAGGTGAGCGAGTTGGTCAGTTAGGCGTGAGACATTTTGCGGCGTTAGCAGAAGATCACGCGCCTTAGGACGATTGCCTTGCACGATTTGCTTGGTGCCTTCGCTAATCACGTTGCCCGCGACACGAGTGGCAAGCGAGGCGAATTTTCCTAGCCTCGAAATACGGTGAGTCGGCAGGCTACGTTCTTTGGTTGACATATGATCTTCTCCCTTGTGTTTCGTGCCAACACGAGACTCTATGAGTTATCGCGATTGACATCATTGAGTTATACGCAAAATGTGTCGGATTGGATACAAGTCGAGAAAATAAAAAGCACCACGTGACGTGGTGCTTGATATCAATTGGCTTTGCGTCATCGCCTAGCTTGGTTTGGCTACCCGGCGCCGCTTCCAAGGTAAATTTAGTAAGCCAAAAACCACAACCGCGTAGAGCATTGACCAGCCTAAGCACAGAAACACGGCGCTGCACAAAAGCAATGCGACCCCCGCCAACACGCGATCTACACCACGAAGCAGCTTGAAAGCAGAGAGCATTGCCAGTAAGTAAACGAGGACAAAAATACCATTGGCCAGTTTGAGGAAAACTTCGAGATCTAAGCCAGATACCGCGCCAACGACACAAGAAAGCGCCACGACGCCGCCGACGGCCAAAGTGGCGTTTGCGGGAACACCACGAATGGATAAACGCGCCAGTCCGCTGTCTGGGTTGTAATCACGCGCTTGCGCCCAAAGCATACGGGAAAGGCTCTGGGTATAGAGGTTGACACTGGCAAAGCAGGCCGCAAAACCGATCACGCTGATCAACACTTTGAACTGAGTGCCAAACAGCTGCTCTGAAACCCATGGTATCGACGCACTATCAAAATGTGCGCTGCCACAAGCGCCGAGCTTAAGAATGATCACCGAGCAAAGCCAGTAGGTCGCGCCGGCCACAAAGCAGCCCACAATAATGGCAATCGGGAAATCACGCTGTGGATTTTTAAACTCTTCTCCCATGTGCGCAAAGGCTTCAATTCCGACAAAGCACCAGAACATCACGCCAAGTGCGACCCCTATCGATGTGATGCCAGAAGTGGTTAGGGTCGGCAGGGCAAGATCAGCGGTAGAGAAATCCCCTTGCCACCAGAAGGCACCAATCAGCGCAAAGATGGCAATCGCAATAACGCTTTGCAACTGACCCGATGATTTTGCTCCAGCGAGGTTAACGCCGATCAGCAAAGCGACAGTGAGCAATTGGGCAAACAGCGGGGAGCTAAGGCTTTGTGGCAAGAGCTGCTGAAGAAAACCCGCAGCCAGAGCAATTGCAGCGGGCACTCCGACAGGAATCACACTCAGAAATAGCCAAGCAACGCTTTTCTCTAATCGCGTATTAAAGGCTTGGCGCACAAAGAAAGCGGTGCCGCCAGCGCTAGGGTAGCGTTTGCCAAGTTGGGCGAAGGTTAAGCCAATCGGACAGATGGCGATAAACAGCACCAGCCAGGCCCACAATGAGAAGTGACCTGCAATGCCAGCAGCAATGGCTGGCACCATAAACAGGCCAGTTCCGAGCAAAGTAGTGGAGAGCTGCCCGATGCCGGACAGCAAAGTAATATCTTGTTTTAACTGGCTCATGATGCGCTCCCTGCATCTTACGATGTTTTTTGTCAGCTTATCTCAAGCGTCTGTGGGTTGCAGTAGTCACTTTGTCGTAGTTGTCCGTCACTTTGTCGCTTTTTACTCAACGAAGTAGCAATTTGTCTGCTTTCCAGCGCTCGGTTTTTGTGTCACATTGCATTGAACCAACAGGATAAGTTGGCAATAGGAAGCAAAAAAATGGATAAGTTTGATCAACAGATTATTAAGCAGCTCACCCTCAATGCGCGCGCAAGTGTGAGTGACATTGCCAGGCAAGTCAATTTGTCGCGCAGCGCGGTGACAGCGCGAATTCAAAAACTCGAAAATGAGCGTGTCATCTTGGGCTATCATGCCGATATCGCAAGGCCCAACCACAAAGAGATGATCAAAGCGTATTTGGCGCTCAAGTTTGATATGTCGAGTTCTCGACAATACTGCGAAGTGTATGCCGAGCGTATCTATCAGATTGATGGGGTCAAGTGGTGTCATGCCATCAGTGGTGAAACCGATATGATGCTTTACGTTGAGGTTGAAACCATGGCTCGGCTCAATGCGATTCGAGACGAACTGCAGCAAATCCCAGAGTTACGTCATCTTATGACCCACACCGTGCTAACTGAGTTTTTCAATACCATTAATCATGCTCAATAACATCAATCTCAATTTGCTGCGCTCATTGCACGTCCTGCTAGAGGAGTGCCATGTCAGCCATGCCGCGCAGCGACTCAACTTAACGCAATCAGCGGTCAGCCGGCAGTTGGCGCAACTGCGCGAGTTATCTGGCGATCCTTTGTTGGTTCGAGAGGGCAACCAATTGGTGGCCACGCCAAGAGCGCTGGCGATGCAGCCGAAACTGCGTGAGCTGCTCGAGCAGTGTGACCAGTTGATGGCTGACAAACCCTTTGACCCCGCCTTGTGGCAACAGGAGTTTGTTGTCTCATCCAGTGATTACGTAGCTCAATACATATTGCCCGATGTAGTCGCGGTGATGGTCGAACAAGCGCCTAAAGTCAATATCGCCTATCGACTGTGGCAGCCTGACTATTTAGAGCGCTTTGAGCAGAGTGGGATTCATTTAGCCTCGACCATGCTGGCTCAGCCGCCGCAACAGCTGAGCAGTATTGCCCTTGGACAAGACAGCTCAGTGTGTCTGATGCGTCTAGGGCATCCGCTTGATAGTGAGCCGGTGATGACATGTGAGCACCTGATTGCTTTCCCGCACTTAAAAGTCACTGGCGGGGGCGATAAAGACAGCCAGGCTGACATCGCGCTAAAACAGCAAGGTTATCAACGTCGCATCGCGCTCAAAGTGCCTTTTTTCTCCGCGGCAGTCAATGCGCTGCTCAGCAGTGACTATTTGATGATCGTTCCAGAGCACATAGCGCGCAACCTTTCTCGCTCATATTCCCTGGCCTATAGGGATTTGCCTGTGGTGAGTGATGTGCATCGTTACTGGTTGATGTGGCATCCCAAATATGATCAAGACAAAGCCCACGAATGGATGCGGACCAAGGTGTTAACGGCGATGCAGACTTCTTCCTACTCAATAGGTATGATTTAAAATCATCATGATAATGACCAACTTTGATTTCAAATCATTTCATGTCTCGGTTATCTTGGGCTGTATTGAGCGCAGCCAGCGCGAACAGATAATGGAAGGATAAAGGCTATGACACTGACGGTGTGGTTTTCGCTGTTCACAATTTGCTTGCTCGGAGCCATGTCTCCTGGACCGAGTTTGGCTATGGTGGCTAAACACAGTTTGGCAGGAGGGCGGTTAAACGGATTGGCAACCGCTTGGGCGCATGCTTTTGGCATTGGTATTTATGCGTTTGTCACCCTGATTGGTTTGGCGGTGGTATTGCAACAATCACCGCTGCTGTTCAAAACCATCAGCTACGCCGGGGCCGGATATTTAGCGTATTTAGGGTTTAACGCACTGCGCTCCAAAGGCGGAGTGGCCGCCCGGCTAGAGTCTGGGCAGCGCACCTCGCTGTGGCAATCGGCGCGTGAGGGCTTTTTGATCTCACTGCTCAGCCCCAAAATTGCGCTTTTTTTTATCGCGCTATTTAGTCAATTTGTTGCGGTGGGTGACAGTGTGGCGGCAAAAAGCGCCATTGTGGCGACGCCGCTGGTGGTTGATGGCTTATGGTACACTGTGGTCACTTTTTTGCTTTCCAGCCCTAAATTAATTGATAGAATTCGCTCTAAAGCATTATTAATCGACCGTTTGTCGGGCGCCGTGTTGATCCTACTCGCAATACGTGTGGTTTGGACGGTGTAAAACGGTTTGCCCTAGCCCTGTGCTTGGGCTAGGGAGAACAAAGATGATCAGACTGGCAGTGATCGGCACCAATTGGATTACCGATCAATTCATTCAAGCGGCATTAAAGTCGGGAAAATATCAACTCAGCGGGGTTTATTCGCGTTCGCTAGAGAGTGCAGAGCAGTTTGCGCAAAAATATGACTCACCGAGTCTATTTGATGATCTGCACGCGCTCGCGCAATCGGCAGAGATAGATGCTGTCTATATCGCCAGCCCCAACTCGCTTCACGCACCGCAAGCGATTCAGATGATGCAAGCTGGCAAGCATGTGATTGTTGAAAAACCGATGGCGGCCAATTATGCGTTAGCGCAGCAGATGTTTGATGTCGCGCGTCAAAACCAAGTGATTTTGTTTGAGGCGTTTATGTCGCCACATTTGCCAAACTTTAAGCGCTTAAAAACGTCATTGAGCTCGATTGGCCGCATTCGCAAAGCGCTGATCACTTACTGTCAATATTCGTCTCGCTACCCGAAATATTTAGCCGGAGAAAATCCCAACACCTTTAATCCAGCGTTTGCCAATGGATCTATTATGGATATCGGATTTTACTGCTTAAGCTCAGCGGTCGAGCTGTTTGGTGAGCCGATATCGTTACAAGCGAAGGCGCAACTGCTTGACTCTGGGGTTGATGGTAGCGGCAGCGTGATCATGAACTACGATGGATTTGAAGTAGTGCTGCAGCACTCAAAAACCAGTGACTCTTATCTACCAAGTGAAATTCAAGGTGAACAAGGTGCCCTGCTGGTGGAGATGATCTCGACCGCGAAAAAGGTCACTAAGTACACCCGTGGCAGTGATATTGGTATCGATTTGAGCGTTAAACAAGATGCCAATCCTATGTATGATGAAGCGCTCGAATTTGCTGAGCAGTTTCTACAACAGGCGATGAATGATGCCTGCACACAGCGCTCGTTAATTGTGGCAAAATTGCTGGAAGAGATTCGTCGTCAGACAGGAGTGGTCTTTCCAAGCGATCGCTCTTCCGATAAAAAATAAAAGAGAGTAACAGATGCAAGCAGAAGTAAAATGGGTCGAAGAGTTTAAGTTTTTAGGCCAGTCTCAGTCAGGCCACTCTGTGGTGATGGACGGTAACGGTGGTGCGACTGCTCCAAGTCCGATGGAAATGGTGTTAATGGCAGCCGGTGGTTGTAGCTCGGTGGATGTTGTTGATGGCCTAAAAGAGGCGGGTCAAGCGGTAACCGGTTGTGTGGCCAAGCTGACAACAGAGCGCCGTGATACTGCGCCGCGTATCTTTACTAAGGTCAACGTTCACTTTGAGGTGCAAGGTGACAACCTAGATCGTGACGTTGTGGCAAAAGTGGCGTCAGATTCCCTAGAGAAGTACTGCTCAGTGTGTCTGATGCTAGGTAAAGGGGTTGAAATGACCCATAGCTGGGAAATTGTCTAGCGATATTACCTTGAGAGTAGGCCGAGCGCTCAGCTCGGCTTTTTTTGTTTTGGTTGGCAATAATAATGATAAAAAGCACACATAAGTTCACTCTGGCAGGGGTGGCGGCGATCTTGCTATGGAGCAGCGTCATGGGGTTTGCGCGCGCGGTGACGGAAATGCTCGGACCGGTGGGCGGCGCGGCGTCGATTTACACTGTGGCATCGCTATTTCTGGTGTTGGTGATGGGATTGCCTAAGCTTCGCCATTACTCACTGCGTTATGTGTTGATCGGTGGCGGTCTGTTTGTCGCCTATGAGATCTGTCTGGCGCTGGCTCTGGCGATGGCGAACTCGCGACAACAGGCGGTAGAGATGCTAGTGATCAACTACTTGTGGCCAGCGTTAACCGTGTTGTTGGCGGTATTGACCAGTGGCAAAAAGACCAGTTTTTGGGTCTACCCGAGTATCGCTTTGGCCTTTTTCGGTGTTGCTTGGAGTATCACCGGTGATCAGGGATTAACTGTGGGGCAAATAGCCGCCAATGTGGCGACTAACCCCGCCACGTACACCATGGCCTTTGTTGGCGCCTTCTTATGGGCCATCTACTGCAACCTGACCAAACGCATCGCGAATGGGCAAAACGCGATCACCCTGTTCTTCATTATGACCGCAGCAACCTTGTGGGTGAAATACGCATTGAGCGCTGAGAGCGGAATGAGCCTCAACCTCGAATCGGGGACCTTGCTGATGATTTCCGGCATTGCGATGGGTAGTGGTTATGCGTTGTGGAACTATGCGATCATCGGCGGCAATATGGTGTTGCTGGCGACCTTATCGTATTTTACCCCTGTGCTATCGACGGTGATCTCGTCGCTGATCTTAGGCCTGGTCCTTAGCCCAAGTTTTGTTCAAGGTGTGGTGATGGTCACCATCGGCTCTCTATTATGCTGGTGGGTGACTCGAGAAAACACTGACTAGGTTTGCTTACCACTCGATATCAATTGGTGTACCGACAGAGACTAAGCTCAGAAGTTCGTCCATCTCCTCATTGGTGATGGCAATGCACCCGTCAGTCCAATCGAAACTTTGAACAAATTGGGCGGGGCGCTGCTCGCCGTTTCTCAAACCATGAATTTTAATATCGCCACCCGGGTCAAGCTTAAGTCGCGCAGCGTAGTCGATATCTGCTTGGTTAGGATAACTAATATGAATTGAGCGATAAAAATCAGATTGATCAAGGACAAAGTCCAGATAATAGCGGCCCTCTGGCGTGCGCTGATCGCCTTCGCGAATTTTGTGTCCTTGCGGACGTTTTCCGAGGGCAATGCGATACTCCTTAACGATCTGCTGACCGTCCATTAAGTACATTCTGCGCTTGGATTTATCGACCAACACCCGGTCCACCTGTGCAAAACAACTGGCACTGATCAATATCAACAACAGCGGGAGCCACCTCAACACTTTGCCTTCCTTCTACTTCTCACTCTCACTTTGACCAATCGGAATAAATCGATGTTCTGATATCGTTCCTGTTTGCCATCCCAACGGCAAGGGGATTGTGAATGATGGCAGGGCCCAATAGCAACATAAACTGTAATCTTACCTGGATTAAAATGCGTGAATTGCTGCTCTGTTCAAGTCTCGAAGAGTTGCGCAAAAGGAAATGCGAGTCACTTAACAGCCGATAACAAATACATTTGATTGCATAGCGCCAACTGATGATGATTAGCTGTCGGTATCTATCAAAGGTTTAGTCAAGCGCCATGTTGCCCCGTTCGTTACTCAAAGATATTTTGTCTGCCACAAATCAGCGTTACTTGGCCACTGCTCTGTTTGAGTATCTTAATCAAATGCTAGCGCCGAAACATATGGCGATCTTTGCCGAGCCGAAAGATGCCCAGCCAGCAGAGCTGCTGTTCAGCTATGGTCAACCTGCTTCGCTTGAAGGCTATCCTGGCACCTTTTGGGCCTGGGTATGTCAGTTTGATACGTCTGACGGCTTGATCCCATTGGCGATGAACACCTGTCGATGGCGCTATCGAACCATAATGGGCGCGCACAGCTATATCTTTATGCTCGACAACCACCCGGAAAAACGCATCTATCTGGTGGTGGAGAGTCTTAAAGCCTCGGAGTTGGACAAACTCGTTGAGAGTCATCAACTCGACGCACTACAGATCATCGCTGCCCGCTGGCAGTGTGTACGCGCAGAAAGAGAGGCGGCTGCGGAGTTCAAGCAACGCGATATTAAAGAAGCCAAGTATCTTGATGTGATCAAGCAGCGCGAACTGTTTATCGATAACATGAAGCTAGTTCAAGAGGTTGCGGTGGAGATTTCTAATCCGGCCAATCTCGATGAGCTGTATAAACTGGCGGTGGAGGTGATTCGCGATCGGTTGGGCTTCGACCGCGCTTCGTTTATGTTGCTGGATATCAAAAAGCGCAGCTTTAACGGGACTTACGGCACCGATGAACAAGGCAACACGGTCAGTGAGCACCACACCCAGTTTGACCTGCACCAGTTGGAAGAAACCTATATCAATGCGCTGTTTGAGGGCAAAGAGAGTCTGGTCGTGGTGGAAGACGCACCACTGTATACCGCGGGCAACGTGGTCGGCCAAGGCTGGAATGGAATGCTGATCCTGCGCGACGGAGAGTCCGTGATCGGTTGGATAGCACTCGATAATTATATCCATCGTACGCCAATCACTAGCTACCAAAAACAGATGTTGGAGTCGTTTTCTTCGCTGCTGGCACAAATCTATATTCGTAAGCGACAAGAGCAGAATGTGCGGATGCTGCATACCAGTATGGTTGAGCTGTCACGCTGTATGACAGTCAGTGAAGTGTGTAAATCGGCAGTGACGTTTGCAATTAACCGATTAGGGATCGACAGATTTGCTGTGTTCTTGACCGATAAAGAGTGTACCCATATGCAAGGTACTTGGGGCACGGATATTCAAGGCAATGTGGTGGATGAGTCTTACTATCGCTCAGACACCGTTGACCGTTCGATTGTCAACGCCGCTCGGATCAACCCTAATGATGTGGTGTTCGAAGAGTCCGTTCCTATTTATCATGATTTTCACATTGTTGGTTTTGGCTGGACCGCCATGACCATGTTGGTCAGTAACAGTGGTGAGCCAATCGCCTTTATTGCTGCCGATAATTTGCTTAAACGCACCCCGCTCACTCACCAGTTGCGCGAGATGATTCGTATGTTCGCGTCTAACTTAACGGAAGTGCTGCTTCGTACCCGCGCTCAGCAAGCTATTCACGAGATGAACGAAAACCTTGAACAAGAGGTAAAAGCCAGAACGCGCGAGCTGCAACAAGCCAATCATCAGCTTGAGGCGTTATCTAAGCTCGACCCGTTAACGCGACTAGGTAACCGACGTATGCTCGATTCATTGCTCGACGACCTTGGCCTTGAGCAACAGAGTGCCCCGCGCTACTACGGATTGATTCTGGTCGATATCGATTTTTTTGGTTTGTACAACAACCACTATGGCCATTTGCAGGGCGACATTGCGCTGATGCGTGTGGGCAGTATTTTGGCCCAGCATACCCAAGGTGAACGTGAGGTGTTCTGTCGAATCGGCGGCGAGGAGTTTGCATTACTGATGATCGCCGAACACCCAACCCGCGTGGCTAAGTTGTCTGACAGCATTCGGGCCAGTATTGAGCAAGAGAATATCGCCCATAGTCAGAGCGAAATCCATTCATCTTTAACCGTGTCGGTGGGTTACTCAGTGATTGAAGTGACTCAAGATAAGTTCTGTTTTGAGCAGTTGTACGATGCCGCTGACCGAGCGCTCTATCAAGCAAAGCATCAAGGGCGCAATCGCGTGCTCGGCACGGTCACACTGCTCGACAGCAAGACGCAATAAACGGGTCGCCAACTGGCGACCCGATTTTTACCCCGATAGGGTTACAAGTGAGCCAGCGGGGGCTCTACTTGCTTTGCCTTGCGGCGCTTGGCTTTTTTTAGCAGTTGCAGCAGGGTGTCAGGTTGCCAGGCAGACCCCTCTTGGCTGTAGCGACTTTGGTTCATCTGCGCTATCTGTTGCGTAATAGCGTCGCGGATGGTCATATCTAGCTCCGGGTGATCATCCAGCCAACGGTTGACCAGTAAGTTAACAGTGACAAAGTCGCGATTTTTAAGTGCGTGTTCAACCGAAGGTTCGCATGCATTGCTTGCCGGTTCATGATTACCGTCTTGCAAGCCTTTGCGCCACAGACGGTAGGTCACGACCATCGTCATCAGCCATAGCAACGCCAATAATGCGCTCAGGTAGGGCCAAAATCCGGCATGGTACACTGTGGCGGTTGTGACCGGTTCGCTATTGGATGCAAGGGGCAAAACCGCCTCGCGGTTTATCTCTTTTGCAGGCAGGACCTCAATTGCCAGCCCTGTGAGAGTCGCGGTTTTTTGGCGTTTGTTTTTACTATCCCACCAGTTGAGGCTCAGTTCATCAAGGCGAAGTTCGCCCGGTTGCTGCGGGATCAACACCTGCTTCAACGTCATGCGTGTCGCGCCGTTGTCTAGCTGAGTAAATTGTGGTTTTTCAGCATAGACTCGCAAACTTTCTGGATAAGCGAAGACGAGCTCGGGAAAATGCTCTGCTGGCACGCCTTGAATATCTAACGTGATCTGTCGACTAAACGATTCGCCCACTTGGGATGTGTACAGCGCTCCAGTATCGAGCACTTGGCCTTGTCCATCTTGCCATTGCTGGCTCAGCTCTAAACGTGCCGCAGGCAGCCATTGCCCTTGATATTGAGCAGGAATTGGCAGTACCTCAAGCGCCAGTTTGGCGGGGTCTGTGGTTGCAGGCACGAGTTTAGTCGTGCCACTTCGATTATCGCCATAAACGATGCTACCGTTAAAACCAATGCCATAGACCTCAAAGGTGCCAGCTGTTTCTGCAGTGAGGCGGTAGTTTTGGTCGACAATGGTGACTTCGACACCGTCGAGCACACTTTGATACTGGTTGGCTTCACCCAGCGCTGCAATGGAAACGCCGTTGGCCTTTGGTGGCATGATGGTCGGGTTTTGTAGCCTTCTTGGATCGGTTTTGACAATGAGCCGAGTGGCGAGCGTGGTGCTTTCTCCTGGGTAGAGCTGGTCACGCTGCAAATGGCTCTGCACTTCAACGAGATCAGTCAGTAGCGGTTGGTCACTGTCCATCGATACTTGAATGGTGATCGGCTCAGATTGAGCTCCATCAATCGAAAACGCCGGGATCTCCGCCACCCCAAGTCGCTGAGCCGCTAAGTTGATGTTCCATTCACTGCGGGTGCTGCGTTCACCGTTGATGATATTGACCGAGCTACCAAAGCTTGGTCTACCCACATAGAAGTTTTGCTCAAGCGCAGACAAGTCGATGGCGTCGGAGGAAACGCGCTTGTCGACGACGATCCGCAGTTGAAGCACTTCATTTTTGACCACTTTGTTTTTACTTACCGTGGCCACCACTGTGGTGGCCCAAGTCTGGGCGCTGACCATCAGCAGGGCGAAGGCAAGTAGGCGTAGTGCAAGGGTTGTCGCTGATTTCATACTTACCATTTCTTACCTGTCTGTTGTGGAGGTTGTTTTTGCTGAGCTTGCAGCAATAGTTGCGCGCGCAGTAAGCGAGTGGGATCGCGTGCGTCTTCAACTTGTTGGAGTTTACGCAGCTCAGGATCAATCGACGCTGTGCCAGTTGACGGCTGCGCTGAACTGTCTGGGTTGTCTGTCGCATCCGCCTGTTTGGCCGTTCGGCTAGACTCCGATTGTTCTGGCGTAGCCTCATCTGCTGTCGGATTGGACTCTGGCTCGCCAGTTTGGGAGCCATCACTTTCGCTTTGCTGCGGCTGACGGTTGTCGCTCGGTTGTGGGACGTTTTGCGACCCGTTGGCGGACTCATTATCAGCGGCGGGCGAGGTCGAACTTTGTTCTTGACTCTGTGATTCGGAAGACTCACCTTTCTGTTGCTGTTGCTGTTGCTGTTGCTGTTGCTGTTGCTGTTGCTGTTGCTGTTGCTGTTGCTGTTGCTGTTGCTGTTGCTGTTGCAGGGCCTGATTAACCACTTTCAAGTTGTGTTGTGCGTCTTGGTGGTCAGGCTGCTGCTGCAAAATGTCTTGATAGAGCTGCTGCGCAGTTTCAAGCTGACCGTCTTGCGCGTACGCATTGGCAAGGTTGTAACGGCTGTCGATATCATCGGCATCCGCTAAGGCCTCAATCGCGGCTTTAAAATCGCCAGCTTGGTAGTGCGCTGCGGCGCGCCACCTTTGATCGGTAAACTGCTCGGCTGCAGCACTGTATTGACCAGCTTGATAGTGTTGCCAAGCTTGTTGGTCATTGGTTTTCCACGGCGAGGCCATAGCAGGTTGAGTGGACACTAATGGCAACAAGGCAATCAATAGGCCAAACAGCACCCCACGGCGAAACAGCCCTAGCGCGGCGATAATCAGTATCGGCAACAGCCAATAGCCCTGATTGATGCGCTCTGTTAACACCGGGTTTTTATCGTTAGATTGCGCATGCTCAATGGTAGTGGTGGCCGATAAAATCTGCTGGATATCACGATTGGTCAACTGAATTGGGATAAACCGCCCACCGAGCTGGGTGGCGAGCGCACGCATATTGTCAAAGTTTGATTTGGCCACCACTGGCTGGCCATTGTCCATGGTCATCAAGCTGCCATCGTTGAGTTGAATCGGTGCACCACTGCGGCTGCCAATACCTAGGATGGTCAAACGCCAAGGCGTGCCTTGAAGTCTATCTGTCACTCGCTCTCGCTCATCATCATCGAGGTCGTCAGCCAGCAAAATGATGTCACCAGAGTTCATTGCGGCGTTTTTCATCATCTCAATCGCCAGTGCCACCCCTCGACTGGCATCGGCTCCCGGGTAGGGCATCAGCTCGGGCGTCAGGTTTGGCAGTAAGTTGATGATGGTTTGCGTGTCACTGGTTAAAGGCGTTACTCGGTATGCGTCGCCAGCGTAGGCGACTAGCCCTGTCATACCCTCTTGCCATCCGTTGAGCAGATCGGTGAGCTTAAAGCGCGCTTGGGTCAGTCGGTTGGGCTTGATGTCGTTGGCATACATCGACATAGACATATCCAGTACCACCACTCGGGCACTACTATTGCTGAA
Source organism: Vibrio sinaloensis (assembly GCF_023195835.1). NCBI lineage: Bacteria > Pseudomonadati > Pseudomonadota > Gammaproteobacteria > Vibrionales > Vibrionaceae > Vibrio > Vibrio sinaloensis. The sequence continues at coordinate 985,713 of NZ_CP096200.1, forward strand.
ACTGGGCCGTTGCTGATGACTGAAGCTCGGGCCACTTAACGCGATGATGGTTATCACACCAAAAACGCCCACCATTTTGAGCAATTTGTGCGATGAAGGCGTGTGTGCTTGTTTCATTGCCTGTGCCAAATGTGGCGCGATTAAACTGGCCTTGCCGCGCGATCGCGTTAGCCAGACCATCAAGCCCAGCCAAGGGATAAGTGCCCATAACCATAGCGGGTAGAGTAAGGTGAAATCAGACACGGCTCCTCCTTAGCACTAGGATTATTGTAAACAGAATCAACGCCAAACTGAGCGGCGCCATAAACCACTCTTGCTGAGGTCGCCACGTTTGGGTCGCTGTACTAATCGGCTCAAGGCTATTTAGGGTGTCGTAAATGGTCGCCAGTTCGTCGGCGTTGCGGGCGCGAAAATACTGTCCACCAGTGGCTTTAGCGATGGCGATCAGGGTTTTCTCGTCGAGGTCTTGAGCGGTGTTGACTTTGCGGGTCATAAAAAACTCTTTGACCATCATTTCTCCAGCACCGACACCTATGGTGTATATGGTCGCGTTGTACTTCTTAGCAATGTTTGCCGCTTCAATGGGGTCGAGCACGCCAGCGGTGTTGCTGCCATCACTGAGTAGCACCATGACACGTTGCGGCGCATCACTATCAATGAAGGTCTTGGTCGCGAGGCCGATGCCGTCACCCATAGCAGTTTTATCGCCAATCAAGCGTAGTACCAAGTTGTCTACTTGTTCAGCAATGGCATTTCTATCTAAGGTTAACGGGCTTTGCAGATAGGCATGGTCAGCAAACAGGACTAAACCCAATCGGTCGCCTTGGCGCTGTTTGGCAAAGTCACTCACCACTTTTTTCATTGCGCTCAGCCGATCAACATAGTCGTCGCCAAGACGCATATCTTGTTGGCTCATCGAGTAAGACAGATCGAGAACCAGCATTAAGTCGCGGTGTTTGGGCTGAGTGGTGACAGGGTCGCCATACCAAACAGGCCGAGCCAAGGCGGTGACGAGCGCAAGCCAAAAAAAGCCAGCGAGTAGGGTCATCCGCCAATGAGTGGTAGACCTATGAGACACCTGATTTGGCAGATAAGCCAAGTGAATGCTTGTCTGCTTTTTTACCGCAGGCGAGAGCCGATAAACAATAATAGGTAGGGGCAATAGCACCCATGCCCACCACCAAACGAAGCTAAGGTTAGCCACGTTTTATTCTCCTTCTCTTTGGCGGAAGTGCTTGCGCTACCCAGTCGCTACAGTGCTGAATGAGTAACGGCGCATTGTGATGTGGTTGTTTACTGTATAACGCTTGTTGCCAATCATCGTAATGGTCGACAAAGCATGGTTGGGCCATTTGGCTATCGAGAAAGTCATACCACTCTTTGCCGGTTAGCTGCGCAATCTCTTCTCTTGGGTAGTAGCACAACGCGACTTGGCGCACCAGTTCAATCGCCTCGGAGGGCTTTTGCCCATTGGCAAGCAGACGCAGCGCCGTTTTCTTGGGTGCCAAGCGTTTTTTATTCCAGCGGATCAGCAGTAAGATAACGAGTATCGAAACGACCACAGCCGCCAACGCAGCCCACCATCCCCATGCTAAAGGAAACCAGCTTGGAGCCGGCGGTAAATGCAGCGCGTTAAGGGGCAGAAGTGAAGATTGAGTCTCTGTACTCATAGTTAAAATCCATCTAATTGTTGTAATAGGGTGCGATCACTGCTGAGCGCTGAAAAAGAGATACCCATGGTTAAGGCCAACTGGGTTAAGTAGTGTCGTTTTTGTTCGAAGGCGGCGGCAATGCCTGCTCGAGTCGGTTTGGAAGCAAAGTCTAGCCAATGGTTGCCTTTGGTACTGCTAACCAGTTCCGTGCCTCGAAACAGTGTCTGTCCATGTTCGAGCGGATCGCTAATATGCACCATGCGCACCCGATTGTGTTGCGTGAGGCGACTCAGAGCCGGTTCGTCGTCAGGTGTCATGCGAGTATAGTCGCTTAGTAAAATGATCTCGCTGCCTTTCGGGCACAGTCGGTTTAGCGCCTGCAGCGGATGACTGAGCGACCAAGACTCGTGTTTCTCTTCACTAAGGCCCTTGGCATGCTGAGTGACCAGCGCTTGAACTAAACCTAAGGCGCCCTTGTTGCGCGCGGTCGGCTTAAGCTCGACCAGATCGCGACCGGTATCTATCACCGCTCCAATCCTGTCTTGCTGCGCAACGCTCAGCCACGCAATCAAACTCGCCATATGTGCGACTTGCACCGACTTGAACAGCAGCTGTGAGCCCAAAAACAGGCTGGGCGAGAGATCGACCAACAGCACGATCGGTTTCTCCCGCTCTTCGCTAAACAGCTTGGTGTGCGGCTTACCTGTTCGCGCGGTGACTCGCCAGTCGATAGCGCGGATGTCATCGCCTGCTTGATATTGACGTACCTCACTAAAGTCCATGCCACGGCCAAGTTGACGGCTGTGATGCTGACCGAGTCGTTGCGACCACAAGCTTTTGCCAGGTGGCATCCAGCGGATCGCCTGCTGCTTGTAGTAGATCAGCTCATCAAGGGTTAAGTTGACGCCATCACTATAAGGAGGAAGCTGGGTGTGCATTGATGTCACCTTCAAGCACTGCCAACTAAAGAGAGCAAGGAGTCGATGACCTGATTCGGCTGCACGCCTTGCGCCTGCGCTTGATAGCTGAGTAACAATCGATGTCGCAGCACAGGATAAGCCATGGCTTGAACATCTTGCGGGTCGACATAATCACGTCCACACAACCAAGCATGAGCGCGGGCGCAGCGATCTAAGGCAATCGTTGCGCGAGGACTCACGCCCATTTCGAGCCACTGGGCCAATTGACTGTCGTATTTATCCGGTTGGCGCGTCGCCATCACCAAGCGGATGATGTATTGCTCGATACTGTCTGCCATATGGATATTGAGCACCGCTTGTCGGGCGGCAAAAATATCTTTTTGAGTCAGCATGGGGGGAGTGGGGTGGCTATCACCTTTGGCCTCACCACGATTCAAGCGCAGGATCTCAAGCTCACTGTCGGCATCTGGGTAGTCGACATCAAGATGGAGTAAGAAGCGGTCGAGCTGCGCTTCGGGCAGAGGATAAGTGCCTTCTTGCTCAATCGGGTTTTGGGTCGCCATCACCAAAAATAGCTCAGGTAGCGGATAGGTTTTACGCCCTGCGGTGATCTGTTTTTCCGCCATCGCTTCTAGCATCGCCGCTTGAACCTTTGCCGGCGCACGGTTGATCTCATCGGCCAAAATCAGCGAGTTAAAAATCGGTCCGGATTGAAAGATAAACTCGCCACTTTCGGGGCGAAACACATCGGTACCGGTGAGATCCGCTGGGAGCAGGTCCGGGGTAAATTGAATACGATGGAAGTCGCCTTCAATACAATCTGCGAGAGATTTGACCGCGCGAGTCTTGGCAAGTCCCGGAGGACCTTCGACCAAGATATGCCCGTCGGCAAGCAGCGCCACTAACAGTTGATTCACCAGCTCGCTCTGACCAATGATTTGGCTATTTAAGTAATCACGTAACTGTTGTAGAGCCTGTGAAGTCATGATTGTCTCTCTCCCTATTTTTTCACTTAGTAGCTGACAACCACGAAAAGTTCCCTGCTGCTGATACCAATCAAGATGGCGTGTCGAAAATATCAGCGCAGTGGCGCAGCGTTGTCTACACAAGTGCAATCAATTCAGTGAGTTAAAATATGGGGTCGAAATTCGCAGATCCAATGTTTCAATATTGAAATCTTGGCTTTCTTGACCTTTATTTGATAATGAGCACAAACCTAGTTTAATCGGCATTATGTCATTAAGAAATCAATCATGGTGCCGATACAAGGTGTGGATTGAGTCGTGTGTATCCATTGAGCGGCAGACAAGGACACGCCAATCCGATATTTACTCTATATCAAAAAGCTTGAAAAGGCAGAGAGCATGAAACTGAATTCAATCAGCATAAAACAGAAAGTGGTCGCAGGTATTACCTTTGCGGTGTTGGCGTCGACCATCATCGTTGGGGTGATGGCGCAACGTCAGGCACGAGCAGTATTAGAAGACCGATTGATCAATTATGAGGTGCCCGCCACCCTTGAGCAGATCAGTGGGCAAATTGATGAAGAAGTCAGTCAACTTCTTGCCGCAGCGAAACAGATTGCCGATAACGAGTTTATCAAGCAAGCCATTGATACGACGTCTATCTCACCCGAAGTAGAAGCGCGCTTGGTCAAGCAACTCAACAATATTCGCGCCCAGTATCAGCTAAATGATGCGTCGGTAGCGAACCGTGACACCGCCTACTACTGGAACCAAAACGGGTTCTTGCGTCAGTTAAACCAGCAACAAGATGGTTGGTTCTTTGGATTTAAGCAGTCAGGTAACGCAACATCGGTCAGCATTTTCCAAGAAGCAAACGGCGATGTGAAAATGTTCACCAACTACCAAAACGTGAATGGTATGTCGATGTCGGGCTTGTCTAAATCGATGGATGATATGGTTGCCTTGCTCAATGGTTTTCAAATTGAAGAGTCGGGCTTTGTATTTCTTGCCGATGCACAGGGACAAGTCCAGATCCATCGCGACAGTAGCAAAGCCAAATCAACCCTAGCCAAACTATTTGGTGGCCGCGCTTCCGAGCTGCTCAATAAGTCTTCATTTAATTTGATTGATGCGGTGTACGAAGGACAAAACGTGTTGGTTGCCACCAGTTTTATTCCGTCCATGAACTGGTTTGTGGTTGGTGTGATCCCCGTCGACGAGGTGTTTGCTGAACTAAATGCAGTGGCCACCCAGATGATGCTGACAACCATCGTTGTGGCTGTGCTGTTTATCTTGATGGGGGTGTTCCTCGCCAACGGCATTGCGCGCCCAATCCAAGCCATTGCAGCACGCTTTGTCGACTTAGGTAAGGGTGACGGCGATTTGTCTCAGCGTATTGAAGTTAAAGGGCGTGACGAGATTGGCCAGCTTTCAGAGGGCTTTAATGGCTTTATCGAGAAAATTCATCAATCGATGAAAGAGGTGGCCTCAACCAGCCATGCTCTACAACAAGCCGCTGAAGGGGTGTCCAGCAAGTCGCACACTACGCACAACAACAGCCAAATTCAGCGTGATCAGACGATTCAGGTGGTGACGGCGATTAACCAGATGGGCGCGACCATCAGTGAAATCGCGAGTAATGCGGCAACCGCCGCCGAGACAGCATCAACAGCTTCAGACAACACCCAAGAAGGTCAAAACGTGGTCAACAAGGCCAAAGAGGCGATCAGCCGCTTGGCGTTAGACATCGAGAACACGGGTAGAGTTGTGGAGCAGTTGGCCTCGACGACTCAAGAGATCGGCTCGATTCTAGATGTGATTCGAGACATCTCTGAGCAAACCAACTTGCTTGCGCTCAATGCTGCGATTGAGGCGGCTCGTGCTGGTGAACAAGGGCGCGGCTTTGCGGTTGTGGCTGACGAGGTGCGTAATCTGGCAAGTCGCACCGCCGATTCGACGGAAGAGATTCAGAAGATGATCAATCAGCTGCAAGGCGATGCGAAAGACGCGGTGTCGGCAATGGAAGCAGGTAAGAGCGTAACCGGTGAAGGCGTATCGGCGTCAGATGAGGCGGTTGAAGTTTTAGTGCGGATTTCAGAGCGCATTCATGACATCTCGGATCGTAACACCCAAGTGGCAACCGCAACGGAAGAGCAGTCTACTGTGGTCCACACCATCAACCAGAATATCGAAGAGATCAACGCGATCAACGAAGTCACCACAGGCACAGCAGAAGAGCTAGCGGCGGCAAGCACCGAGTTGAAAGAGCTTTCTCAACGTCTCGACCGCATGGTGGGTAGCTTCAAACTGTAAAGCGAGCGCGATACTGGCACAACGGGGGCTAAGTGGGTTAAACTTAGCCCCAGTTATTTTTGGTTAAAAGGTAAGTGAAGTCATGAGCGATTTCGAGAAAGAGCTTGAACAAATGTCTCAAGAGATGGGGAGCGAGCCAGAAGTCGCGCTGCCATCTCTTGAAGAGCAACAAGCGATTGCGCAAGAGCTGAAAAAGCTGGAAGCAGAGGGCAAGTTAACCCCAGAAGTCTTAGAGCAGTACTTTGGTAAGTTTTACGCCAAATCAGATAAGCCAGTGCACTAAACCAGCGCTAGTAAAGAGATAGGTCGCTCAGGCGGCCTTTTTTATTGTTTCGGAGCCCATTATGTTTATCGTCTACCGCTTGGTGAAACTGGCCGTCATTTGTGCGCTGTTCTTCACCCTATATGATTGGATAGCCTTTGGTGAAATCACCTGGGTGGCGCGTCTACTTGCAGAGTTTGGTCTGTAATATTTATCCAATAAAAAAGAGCGACTCATGTCGCTCTTTTTGCGTCGATAGAGTCAGGGTTATTTAACGCTCCAACTCACCGTTTCACCCGCGCGGATTGGCACCACCACGTCTTGACCAAATGGCATGCTTTTCGCGACCGCCCACTCTTGTTTGGTTAGTGTGACTGTATCTTGGTTGCGCTCAATTCCGTAGAAGTCCGGGCCATTGTGGCTAGCAAAGGCTTCTAGGTTCTCAAGTTTACCTTCTTGTTCAAACACTTCAGCATACAGCTCTAGCGCCGCATGTGCTGTGTATGAACCGGCGCAGCCACAGGCAGCTTCCTTCATTCCTTTGGCGTGGGGCGCAGAATCTGTGCCCAAGAAGAACTTTTTGCTGCCGCTGGTGGCGGCCTCAATCAACGCAAGCTGGTGGGTGTTGCGTTTTAGGATAGGTAAGCAGTAAAAATGAGGCTTGATGCCGCCGACCAACATATGGTTTCGGTTGTACAGAAGGTGGTGCGCGGTGATGGTCGCCGCCACGTTATCGTTGGCATTTTTAACAAAGTTCGCCGCATCTGCTGTCGTGATGTGTTCAAGCACAATCTTCAGATTTGGAAAATCGTTGACGATAGGCGCTAATACGGTATCGAGGAAGGCTTTCTCACGATCAAAGATATCGACATCATGGTGGGTGACTTCGCCGTGGACCAACAACAGCATGCCGACTTCTTGCATCGCCTCAAGAACGTGGTAAATGTTCTTTGCGTCAGTGACACCTGAATCAGAGTTAGTCGTTGCACCTGCAGGGTAGAGCTTGGCTGCCACCACAGCACCAGACGCTTTGGCTTTGCGAATTTCGTCAGGGGTGGTGTTGTCAGTCAGGTAGAGCGCCATCAAAGGTTGGAATTGCTCACTTGGCTGCTGGGCCATAATACGTTCACGGTAAGCGAGCGCCATTTCGGTGGTGGTCACAGGTGGGACAGTGTTTGGCATGATCAGCGCGCGTCCATTGTAGCGGCTAATGTCTCGCACGGTATCCTTGAGCACCTCGCCGTCACGTAAGTGAACATGCCAGTCGTCAGGACGTGTGATTGTAAGTGTTGTCATTATTGCTCCCACCATTAATTGAGTTGTCTGATTGGAGCCCAAACGCGACGAAAACTGTGAAGGCAAACGCTTACGCTTAGGCGACAGGATGATAGAGCAAAGCGGTTTCTATTTCATCCCTTTTTTCATCGATACAGTGAGTTAATGGTGCTTAAGCGTTTAACGTACCGTCAGCCAAAGTGCGTGAATCGCCCCCGGTACAAAGAAGAAAAAGGTCAAAATCAGGTTGATTAAAAAGTCTTTGCCCAAGCCTTTATCAAGAAAGACCGCCACAGGTGGTAGAAAAATACATAAGATGATCATCACAAGTTTGTTCATTGCTGCTCCTAGCTGATGGATTACGCCATCAGTATAGTCGGCTTTGCTCGCTAGTTGGCACCGTGTCGAGTTCAATATCAAAGCTGAGATTGGCGCAGTACGCTTTTCAGTGGGCATTTTTGTTCGTCGCGGCGAGAAAAGCTCATCAAATTGAGTATACTGGTGCGACAATAATAGATGCTTAGGATTAGCAATGTCAGCCTCAACTCTTTCTCAAATCAATGTTTATCCGGTTAAATCTGTCTCTGGTGTGTCACTCTCTAGTGCTTGGGTCGAAAAGCAAGGTTTGATGTTTGATCGCCGTTTTATGCTTGCGTTAGCCGATGGCTCTATGGTCACTGCGCGCAAATATCCGCACATGGTGACCGTGAAATCGACACTCACAGCCGATGGTTTGATTCTTACCGCCCCTGGGCATGATCCACTGCGTCTTCGTTATAGTGAATTCAAGATGCAACCAACCCCTGCGACAGTATGGAGTGACGACTTTAGCGCCTATACCACCACCGATGTTGCTGACGATTGGTTTAGTGCGGTGCTTGGACAACGCGTCGAGTTACTCTTTTGCGGGGAGCAGTCTAATCGGGTGCGAGAAAAGTTAGGCCACAATGTCAGTTTTGCTGATGGTTACCCGCTGCTGGTGATCAGTGATGCCTCGTTGGCCGAACTCAATCGCCGCAGTCCTGAAAATCACTCGATGGATCAGTTTCGCACCAACTTGGTGGTCTCTACTGACGAACCGTTTGCCGAAGACAGCTGGAAGCGAATTCGCATTGGTGACGTAGAGTTTGAGGCGGTCAAACCCTGTGAGCGCTGCATTTTGACCACGGTCGATGTTGAAACCGGTGAGTTCAGACCGACCAAAGAGCCGCTAAGAACGTTATCGCAGTTTCGTGCCAACAAATTTGGTGGGGTGTTCTTTGGCCAAAACTTGGTGGCGCTCAATGAAGGCACCATTCAACAAGGTGATCAAGTTGAAGTGTTGGAGTACAAAGCCAAAGAGTCGTACGCCGACAATAGCCCAAGCAAGATGATCATGACTTGCGTTGAGCGAGAAGAGATCGCTCGCGACTTTGTCACGTTTTGGCTCGAGCCACAGCAAGGTGAGGTACCAAGCTATCAGCCCGGTCAGCACTTACCGATTTCGATTCAAGTTAATGGCGAAACGATTGGACGACGCTACACGCTCTCGTCCAGTCCTTCGCGGCCTGGGCGTTTAGCTATCTCGGTGAAACGTATTGACGGTGGCCGAGTCTCGAACTGGTTAGTCGATCATCTTCAAATTGGCGATACCTTAGATTGCGAACAGCCCGACGGCAGTTTCCATCTTGGCAACAAGTCCCACTCGCCGCTGTTGCTGCTATCAGCAGGCAGTGGTGTGACGCCGATGCTGTCGATGTTGCGTTATCTTGCTGATCACAATCAGCTCGATGATGTGGTGTTTTATCATCAATGTCGCAGCGTCGAGGACATCCCGTGCCGTGATGAGTTGGAGCAGTTGCGGGCAGAGCACTCTGGTCTGAAAGTCCTGATATCCTTGTCGCAAGCACCGCTAGATTGGTTTGGCCTAAAAGGACGATTTACCCTATCGCATCTTAAGCAAATTAAAGATGTTGAGCAGCGTCAGGTGTTTGTCTGTGGGCCAGATGGCTTTATGCACAAAGCGAAAAATTTACTGCTGAAGAAAGGTTTGCCCGAAAAGCAGTATCATCAAGAAGCCTTTGGGGTAAGCAGTACCGCGTCGCAGCCGCTGGCCTCAGTAACCATTAATGTCAACGGCCAAGCATTTAGTGGCGATAATCAAAAAACATTGCTCGAACAAGCCGAAGACGCGGGCATTGCGATTGCCAATAGCTGCCGAGCCGGGTTGTGTGGCGCGTGCAAAGTGACGCTGGACGCTGGGCAAGTACATCACCCAGACGTGCCGGCATTGCCAAAGAGTGAGCGCCATCAAGGTCATATTTTGGCCTGTTGTAGCGTGCCACAAACCGATATAGACGTAAGCGTGTAACGCTGGCCGGCGGCGGTGCTGCAAACAGGTTTTGCAGCACCGCCGTTTGCCTATCAAGTGGCGGCGCGGCTCAGTCTGCGCCTTAGTTTTATTTGTGACAACGCCACCCCGCATATCACCATCATCCCACCGCTCAGGTGATAAGGGTAGATCGCTTCTCCAAGCCAAGTGGCGGCCAAGCAGAGTGCCACCACAGGCATCAAGTTCATAAACATCGCGCTCGACTCCGCGCCGATAAGGTCTATCGACTTGACCCACATCCATGGCGCAATAATTGAGGCCGCGACACCTGCATAGGCGATAAGTCCAATAGCGGATTGGTTGGGGGCGAGGGTGTGGCTAGTGAGCCAAATTGGGGTCAACATGATGAGTGCCAGTACCCCTTGGATATACACCATGGTCCAGTTGGGTAGCGGCATTTTCCAACGTTTTAACAATACGCAGTAGCTGGCGTAACAGAGCGAGGCGATCACCATAATCGCATCCCCCTGCGTCACCGACTGATGAAGGAAAAATAGCGGGTTACCCTTGCCCAGCATTAAAGCCAAACCAGCCAAGGCCAATACTCCCCCAAACAGACTGAGTACGGAAACGCCTTTGCCGAGGAGTGGCACGCTAATAAACAGGGCAAACAAGGGAACTAAAGAGCCGATAAGCGCCATATTAGACGCCGTGGTTGAGAGCCCTGCGTAATAAGCGAGCGATTGGTTTAATACCATGCCAAGTAGGGCGAGAGTGGTCAATTTAGGTAAGTTGGCGCGTATCACCGGCCAATGCTTGAGAACACCTTTAGAGCAAAAAGGGGTCAAGATCAGCACCGCCAGTAACCAGCGATAAAAGCTCATCGCGCCGGGTTCAATCACATCGGCGGCCATCTTGGTGGCGATGGCATTACCACCCCAAATCATGACAGTAAATAACGGCAGAAGATAAACCATATGTGACCCTAAAGAGATAAACGGTAGTAATAGTCTGTCAGGTCTGTATGATTATATATATCGTTATTAAGACATTGCGCGTCATAGGAAGACAAGTTTTGAGAAAATCAGCCAAACACCTCCACCCATCGTTATCAATCGACAAAGCACCATCAGAAGTATTTATGAATTTTGAAGCGTTTTTGTCGAATACTGAAACTCGAATGCACAGCCATCCTTGGGGACAGGTACAGCTGATCAGTGGTGGGATCTTGGAGATGGAAGCGCAAGGAACGCGATTTCTAGCGCCACCTCATTTAGCGATTTGGGTGCCTGCTGGGGTGATGCACACCAGTTTCAACCGTAAACCGCTGTCTTACTGCTCATTGAATATTGCTCAGAGCTTGACGGAAAACTTTCCCGATTGCACCAGTTTAATCAAAGTAACGCCCATCGTGTCGGCGATTGTGGATGACTTTCGACAGCGCCAAATCAACATCGCAAGCACTCAACAAGACAAACGCTTGGTGCAAGTGCTGTTGGATCAGTTGGCTACCCGCGATACTCAGCACCATTTTTTGCCTTCAACGGATACCAAATACTTGGCCAAGATCTTAGCCGCGGTGGAGGAGAACCCTATCGACAATACCAGTTTGTCACAGTGGGCTGAGCGAGTGCACACCACAGAGCGTACACTGGCCCGTCACTGCCAGGCAGAGCTGGGGATGAGTTTTACCGAGTGGCGATTGCGAGTTCGCTACCTCTACTCAATGGACTTACTCAGAAAGGGCCACTCGGTAAAAGAGGTGGCCCTTACTCTGGGCTACAATCAGGCCAGCCCATTTATCGCGATGTTCAAAAAATACTCCGGGCAAACCCCGGAGCAATACAAGAGCCGATTACTTTGACTGCTCCGCTAGCACATAGTCCAAACCACCGACAATGGCCGCGACTTGGGCTAGGTTGCACTCTTGAGCCGTCACTTTCGGGCTATCAGGGTAAACTTCGGTCGTGGTGCCGTAAGTGCAGTTGGTCACCCCGCCACACAGACCGAGTTTGACCATAGGGTATAAGATGACACCATGCTGAACCACGGGCGAGCCAATGATCTCTCCTTTCTCATCGGCTGGGGCGATATGGGTGACTTTACTCACCGACTCGATCACTGCCGCTTGAAACTCTGGTTGTGGGTTTTCACTGTCGCCCACAGTGTAGAAGCCATCTGGAATCATCCCTTCGATATACTCGATGCCGTCTCGCGCGGCGAGGGCTGGGCGAAACTCAGATTCGTCGGTATCTGTGGTTTCGTGTAAATCGATATGAACCAATATCTCGCCGTCTAGGCTGGCAACCAGTGCCATCAAGTTGGCCGATTCTTCCGCTGGGGAATCGGTGTAGAACGAGCGGTTAGGATCAAGGGCTAATGGATTCCATCGGTTAATGGTTTCGTAACCCCAGGGGCTGACGCAGGGCGCAACCACAATATTGAACTCCTGGCTGTATCGCGCCATCTCGGTGCGGGCGAATTCGAGCGCGCCGTGCACACCACTGGTCTCGTAACCGTGAACACCCCCGGTTACCAGGACAACCGGCTTGTGTGGTTGCCAATTTTTGCTCTTGATGCAATACAACGGGTAACGAGCTGGATCGTAAGAGAGCGCCCCGTACTGCTCAACATCAAACTGTTCACGCAGAGCGTCAATTTTCGGTATGACCTCTTGCTGATAGTGACGCTTGATTGAGGTTTGTGCACGCCACTGCTTGCGCTGCGCTTCGCCCCATTTTTCACCGGGTGTGCCGATCGGATAAGTGTAACTGCTGTGCATGATTGAGCCCTAAAGGTGATTGGATACGCGCCATAGCATAGAGCGGCGGTGGGCGAGAGGCAATGTTCAAGCTAGCAAAAACCGTGGCGAGGGACAGTAAGATGTTTTTGTTTCTGTGGTGAGCAGGAAGTGTTACATTCCCTTACATTCTAACCGATTAATTAAGAGTATCTACTTATGGCTGGGGCAAGTCTTTTAACCTTATTAGATGATATTGCAACCGTATTGGATGATGTGGCCCTGATGTCCAAAATGGCAGCGAAAAAGACGGCTGGTGTGCTGGGAGATGACTTAGCACTGAACGCACAACAAGTCTCGGGCGTAAGAGCGGAGCGAGAGATCCCTGTGGTTTGGAGTGTCGCCAAAGGATCATTTCGCAACAAGTTGATTTTAGTACCGGCGGCTTTAGCGATGAGCGCGTTTATCCCTTGGCTTATCATGCCGCTACTGCTACTTGGTGGATTGTTCCTCTGTTTTGAGGGGGCAGAAAAAGTCATCGAAAAACTGTTTCACCCTCGACCACACTCGCCGAACGAGGGGGCAACCAGTGACCTTTCTGCCGAAGAATACGAGCGTAGCAAGATCAAAGGCGCGATTCGAACCGACTTTATTTTGTCGGCCGAGATTATTGTCATTGCTCTGGGGACGGTGCAAGGACAAGCGATGACGACGCAAATTCTTGTGGTCAGTTTGATTGCACTGGTGATGACGATTGGCGTGTATGGACTGGTTGCCGCTATCGTCAAGCTCGATGACCTTGGCCTTTATTTAGTGCGCCGCTCACAGCCACAAAGCGTGAGTATGAGCCTTGGCCAAGGGTTGATCGCTTTTGCGCCTAAGTTAATGAAAGTGCTTGCGGTGGTCGGAACCGCAGCGATGTTCTTGGTGGGAGGAGGCATAGTGGTACATAACGTTGCGTTGATCCACCACTGGGTTGAGCCATTGATCCTCAATTTCTCTGACATCTCAGGGGGCCGTTTGGTGATCGCTACATTGCTCAACGGCGCAATCGGTGTGCTGGCGGGGTTGGCTGTGGTGGCGGTGGTCACTGTTGCTCAGCGAGTGAAAAGCCAGCTGAGTTAATCCGCGAGGATATGGTTGTTCAGTTGAGGCCGAACACCTTTGAATCAACCCTCGGCTTCGACTATCTGCTCAATGGCTTCGACTAATCTTTCTGCTGTCTGCGCACCTGAAATGAGGTGTTTCTGATTGATAATAATGGCCGGGACGGCATTAATACCCGCTTCGAGCCATTGTTGCTCTGTGGCAGCCACTGCGTCAGCCCAACTCTGATCATGAATAATGTGCTGAGCGACTTGTGGGTCCAGTCCGACTTTGGCGGCGCATTCTATCAGTACTTTCTCATCACTGACATCAAGTTGATCAGTGAAGTAAGCGGCAAATAGCGCCATTTCCAGCTCCATCTGTTTCTCTTCACTTTGTGCCCAAAGCAGCAGTTGGTGCGCTTTTCGGGTGTTATAGATACGCATTTGGTCATAAAACTCAAATCTAAACCCCACCTCTTGGCCGAGTTGGGTCAGAGTTTGGCGAGCGGCAATGCTGGCCTCCTCACTGGTGCCATACTTTTCTTGAATGTGCTCACGCAGGTTTTGTCCTTCTGGAGCCATCGCTGGGTTCAACTCGAACGGATGCCAATGAATATCCGCGCTGATGCTCGATTCAAGGCTCGACAACGCCCGTTCTAAGCGTTTAAAACCTATGATGCACCAAGGGCAAACTACATCCGAGACGATATCAATACGAACAGTGTGCATGTTGTGATCCTTCTGTGCCATTGCTGATAAGTATAGCCTTACTCAAGAGGTTGAATTCAAAGTAACACACACCTTAGCTCTACGCCTATTCACTACTACGCAAAAATTTGATTCAAGGGTGAAGAGCGACCACAGCAGGCTTTGTTATGATGCGAAGTAATGGAGCACTCTGTTTAGAGTGTTGACTCCCTGAGAAAGGAATGGGTGATGAACAATTCTCACGCGACCGATGTAATACTGCATGCCTTTGATTGGCCTTATGCCATGGTCGAGCAGCGTGCAAGGCAAATACAACAAGCGGGCTACCAGTCGGTATTGGTATCACCGCCAATGAAATCGTTAAAGCGCGATTCGGGTACCGAGTGGTGGCAGCGCTATCAACCGCAAGACTACCGAGTTATCGATAACCAACTCGGTAACACTCAAGATTTTAAGCAAATGCTGGAAACGCTAAAGGCGCTGGGCGTTCATGTTTATGCTGATGTGGTGTTTAACCATATGGCTAACGAGTCGGATAAGCGGAGCGACCTACAATACCCCAGTGATGCGGATTTAGCCGACTATCAACGCAACCGCGAATATTATCAAGCGCAGCAACTGTTTGGTGATTTAAGCCAGCCGCTTTTCGGCTGTTCGGACTTTGTTGAAGCATTCGGCATTGAGGACTGGCAAGATCGCTGGCAGGTCCAAAATGGGCGCATCACTGGCGGCCCGTCTGATCCAGGCCTACCGACTCTACGAGTTTGCCCCCATGTGGTTGAACAGCAGCAAGCCTACCTTCGTGCGCTCAAGCAACTGGGCGTGAAAGGGTTTCGCATCGATGCGGCCAAGCATATGACCCTTGAGCACCTTAAGCAGGTATGGACCGAAGAGATTTGCCAAGATGTCCACATTTTTGGCGAGATCATTACTAGCGGCGGGGCCACCAAACCCGAATATGAACTGTTTTTGGAGCCATTTCTGGCCCAAACTTGCTTAGGCGCGTATGACTTCCCGCTGTTTCAGACCTTGTTTGATGCGTTAGACACTCAAGGCAGCCTAAAGAGCTTGGTTGACCCTTACTGCTTTGGTCAAGCGCTGTCGGAGAGCCGTGCAATCACGTTTGCGATTACACACGATATTCCCAATAACGATGTGTTTGCCAACTTGGTGATGAGCGAAGCCAATGAGTGGCTGGCCTATTGCTACCTGCTCGGACGAGATGGTGGCGTGCCGCTTATCTACACCGACTTAAACACCAGTGGCATTGAAGATCAGCAGGGTGAGCCGCGCTGGATGGGGGCATGGAAAGACGAGAAGATGCTGGCTGCCATCGATTTCCACAATCGAATGCATGGTAAGAGTATGAAAATACTTGAGGCGTCGGATGATCTGCTGGTGTTTGCTCGTGCAGACGAAGGTATGGTTATTATCAACAAGTCACAGCGTGCGCAAAGCGTCGATTTTATCACTAAGTCAGAATGGCTCGATCTACTGACCTTAGAGAGCGTTGAGCCCAAAGCGGGTCGTTGTTTGGTTAAGGTGCCGCCTCAATCGGCGATGATGCTAGTGGTCATCTAGCTGTGGGTATAGCAAAGGCGCCAGTTCGGCGCCTTTTGCTGCTGGTGATACTGACTCCCTTAAACGGTGAACTTGTTAAGAATAGCGTCTTGTTCGCGGATGTTTTCGGTTTGCGCTTGCATCGCGATATTGGCATTGGCGGCTGAGTCGGAGACTTGAGTCGACAAGTCTTTGATCTTAACCGTGTTGCTGTTGATCTCTTCAGCTACTAAGCTTTGCTCTTCGGCGGCAGAGGCGATTTGAATGTTCATATCGCTAATGCGCTGAATCGCATCTCGAATTTGATTCAGTGCGACGTTAGCCTCTTGCGCGCGATCCACTGCACTGTCAGCGGTATTCTTACTGGTGCCCATGGCGTTAGACACCGATTTGGCGCCCGCTTGCAACTGCTCAATCATGTTGCGTATTTCGGTGGTTGACTCTTGTGTGCGCTGCGCAAGGGTGCGAACCTCATCGGCGACCACGGCAAACCCACGGCCAGACTCACCCGCACGCGCTGCCTCGATTGCGGCGTTGAGTGCAAGTAAGTTGGTTTGATCGGCAATGTCATTGATCACTTTTAGGATTGTCTCAATGTTGTCGGTGGCCGATTCCAATACTTTGACCTCTTCCACAGCTTCGTCGATGGTTTTCGACAGATTGTCGATGGCCCGCGTGGTTTCACTGACAACCGAAGTACCGACGCTGGTGGCTTCATCCGCTTCGCGCGCGGCGGCAGCGGCGCCTTGAGCATTGCTTGCCACATCGCCTGCGGTGGTCGCCATCTCGTGCATCGCAGTGGCCAGTTGTTCCAGCTCATGCAACTGATCTTGCATGGCGGAGGCCGACTCTTGTAATCCCATCGAGGTCATTTCTGAGCCTCGCAGTATCTCTTCTCCGATCGCTTTCGATTGGCTAATTAACTGCTGCAAGCTGGAGGTGAAGTCGTTGAATCCTGAGGCAAGAATCGAAAACTCTTGATCGGTATTGGTATCGAGTCGCTTGGTGAGATCCCCTTGTCCAGAAGCCACATCTTGAATCGCGTCGTTTAACGTATCGAGCGGGCGCATTAAGGTACGGATCAAGACCAAGAGCACGACAATACTGATCACCAAAGCGATAATGGTGTAAATGATCGAACTTGAGCGCAGTTCCGCCAGCGACTGGTAAGCAATCTCTTCGTCAAGTAACACACCCACGTACCAATCTTCGCCTGGTACTTTTGAAAAATCGAGCGTGTAGACTTTGTCATTAATCGTGGCTTGCTGCGGCTCTTCCTTGATGGTGATATTGCCGAGGAAGTCTTGCATTGGCTTGCCATTAAGCTTGGCATCTGGGTGGGCGATGGTGGTGCCGTCACCGGCGACAATAAACACAAACCCTGCGTCAAACAGATCAACCCGGTTCACTAGCTCTGCCAACGCGCCCAAGCTCACGTCGTAGAAGATAGCGCCGATAAAACTGCCGTTGTCTCGTACTGGGGTAGCAATCGACACGAGGATTTCTCCGGTCGCCGAATCGGCATACGGTGCGGTAATGATCAGCTTACCGGAGTTTTTGGCATCAATATACCAGGGCCGTACTCGCGGATCCCAGGTTGGGCCGGGGTTCCAAGAAGGGTCGTTGTTGATGTTCGAACCATCTTTTTCGAATCCCAGTCCGGCAAGCAAAAAGGTGTCTTTGACCACTGATCGGGTGATGACCTTTTCAATAGCGTTAGGGCTAAGGTCAACCTCAATCATGCTGGTGGCGTAGGCGGCAATGGCTTTGCGGGCGTTAATTTCGGCGGCAGTGGTGTCTCGCACCCCATCGACTATCTCATTGACGCTGGAGGTCACTTGGCTCTTTATTTCGCGCTGTACAGTGAAATATTGTTGAAGGGTTAAAAGGGTCACTGTTGCTAACAGCAAAACAGACGAAGCCGCCACAATCTTATGGCTGAATTTCATTTGTCATTCCTCATCGATTAATAAGGCACTATTAATAAATTTATAGTTATCAAATGAGCTTTCAGCCAGAAAAAGTTAAACTTTTGTATTATTTAACGGCCCAGCAGTGCTTGCTCCAGGCTAAGGAGCATAGCGTCGTTGTCAGCAAACAGGGTTTCAACCACTTGAGCCCGTTTTTTACCCGACAGCATTTGCTTGTTGGCCTCTCTAAGGCACAGGACCAGTTGTAACTCATTGTTAAGGCGAGAATCCTGATTGGGTTGCCACTGATTCACTTGCTTGGTGAGTTTGCTCTCTTTGAGCTCAGGTTTAAGCTCTGAGAGCTCGTCAAGTAACACGGCGAGCAAGCTACGCACTCGTGGGTGATTTTCGCCAAGTGTCTCTAATCGACTCAGCAGTGCCAATGTCAACTCATTGAGGGTGACAAAGCCCCCTTGTTTGGCCAGCGGCGTGGTGACTCGAGAAGAGACTTCGACTGCGCTGACTTGCGTGTTTGGCGTGTAGGTGAGTGAGGTTAAACTATCGAAAGGTAGCCAAAAGCTTTGTCCGGACTCAACCGCATACTCCAGTTTCCCTAGTTTGACCAGAACGAGTCCTTGCTTTACACACATCAGTTTGTGCTTGAGCGCATTTCTGCGCGGTGTGGAAAGCAGAAATTCATGAGTCTCGGTTTTGTAGGAGATGGCGTAGTGCATAACATGGCTCAATTAGTTTGGGGCGCTAAGATTAACGTTTCTTAGTAAAAAAGCCAACTTTGTGCAATCAAGCGCGCAAATTCGTATAATAGCTCTGGTCTGACCTTAACGATTCTGCGAAAAGGGTAGCTGCCAAGAGGCTTTTCTGCGCGTAGAATGAAGCCGCTTTTTATCTGATGTAGAACAAAATGACAACCAACAACGATCCTTTTATTGAAATTCGTCCTTACAATGACGACGAAATTCCAGCGGCGATTGACCGCTTAGTTAATGATGAAGAGTTCATTAGCGCTATTTTGAAGCACCGCTTTTCTAATCATTCAGGCTGGTTTCGTACCTTGATGTCGCCTGTGGTTAAAATATACCTGAAGATGAAATGGTCTAAGCTGAACTCGGTTGAGGCGATTCAGTTAGAGGTAAAAAAATACCTAGACCAGACCTTAAAAACCACAACCCAAGGTGTCACTTACAGCGGACTCGACAAACTCGACCCGAATCAATCTTATCTGTTTGTTTCTAATCATCGTGATATTGCGATGGACCCTGCTTTGGTCAACTATGGCCTGTTCAACAGTGGTCACAAGACAGTGCGCATTGCCATTGGTGACAATCTGCTCAAGAAGCCTTGTGCGACAGAGCTAATGAAGCTTAACAAAAGCTTTATTGTTAAGCGTTCGGCCAAAGGCCCACGTGAAATGATGAAAGCGCTCGGGACGTTATCCGCCTACATCAAGCATTCTTTGGATACTGGCCACTCGATCTGGATTGCGCAAAAAGAAGGGCGTGCCAAAGATGGCAACGACTACACCGATCCGGCTATTCTAAAAATGTTCCACGTGGAAGGTCGCAAGCAAAAGCTCTCGTTTGCCGATTACATTAAGTCGCTGAAGATAGTGCCAGTCGCCATTTCATATGAGAACGACCCTTGTGATGTGGCCAAAGCGATTGAACTGCAAGCCAAAGAGTCGCATGGTCGCTATGAAAAAGCGGAGTTCGAAGATATTCAAAGCATTATCCAGGGCATAGTGGGCGACAAAGGGCGCATCCATGTCGCATTTGGTGATGTGATAGAGCAAGACTTCGATACACCAGAGTTGTTGGCAAAAGAGATAGACCGTCAAGTGCATGCCAATTACAAACTGTTTCCAATCAACCAATTGGCGGCAGGGGACGAGCAGGTGGATGACAAAGTGAAAGCGGATTTCGCCGCCAAACTCAATACGCTTCCACCTGAAGCCAGACCTTACTTGGTGGCAAGTTACGCCAACCCAGTGAAGAATCGTCCATAAGTTCGTATTGTCTTAAAATGCGCGAAAGCTTTACTCAAAGCCAACTGGATCTACAGTTGGCTTTTTTGATCGGGTGACTCTAGCGTGATTAGGGGGCGACAGCGCCGCCTAGAGTTAGATTGGTCGGCCATTTGGTGATCCGGTTTCCACCAAGGAAAATATTGCCATTAACGGTCAAGGTATCGGGAAACTCCGTGATCTGCGAGCCGCCAATAAACAGATTCCCTTCGACAATCATCCCTTCTGGTAATTGCTCTAGTGGCGTTCTAATCACACTCAAATCGCCTTTTACCCGCATGCGAGGGGGCAGGCTATTCACGGGAGTATCGGTTAAGTTGATATAGCCACCCACCTTTACCCCACGTGGCCAGCGAGTAATCTGTGCGCCGAGTAGATTGGCAAAGCCTTTAATCTTGACCCCTTTTGAAATCCGGCTCAATTGGCTGTTAGACGCGTCTAAGCTGCCTTGTATATCAAGTTCTTCAGGTAAAGTTTTGATGGCTGTCTTGGCTATGTTGAGATTGCCTTTTATGACCAATCCGGCTGGGAGTTCGGTGTAGGGTTTACCACGCAGGTCGAGGTTTCCATAGTTATCGAGATGATTGAGAATGCGGATTTGGTCGAGTGGATGGGCAGCCACTGTGAGGCTAACAAAGGTAACAAGCATCAAGGAAAACAGAGCACGCATAGTCAATCATCGCTTATGAGGATGTTTCAATCTTAGTAATCCACCTACTAAGGTCAATACTATTTGCCTCCGAGATAAAAAAAACGGGCATAGGCGCCCGTTTTCTCTCATTCATCTGCTGGTTAACGTGCCAGAGAGCGCGTCTTCAGCTCGAAAATCAGCTTTTCTGCGCTGACTTCAAATTTAAAGCGAGCAGTGAGTTGTTCAGAATGCTCCTCAATTGAGCTGGTTTCGTACTCAACATTGGCACAAACTTGTTTGGCCAGGTCGATGTATTTAGCAAGTTCCGATTCAAGCAGTGCTTTGCCTTGAGCGAAAATCGTGACTTCAGCTACATCATCACCCTCTTTGATGATAAAGCCCATTTCTCCAGCGCAGCCACACGCTTCACACACTTGCTCTTGTTCGCTATTCATCTCATCTATCCTCTTACAAATAATGGGGCTATTTTAGCGATTAACCCCAAGCGGATCTAGCAATATCCCTGAGTGCCAAAAATATGTCGCATTGATATTTTTGTTAACAAGTGATTGCTAATTAAGCACTTTAATGCGAGTGATTATTATTTAATTGTGATTTGTATCAACAATTGACGAAAATGGCGGTAACTTTTGCGTTGGAACCCTGTTCCATTCGTTGTAAGAGTCAAAAAATTATTAGATCATCAATGCCCCAAAATTAAACATATAAAAACAATATGCCTAGTAACGCTAATGAAACATTGAGTTGAATCGTTAGTACCGGCTTTGTTCTTCTGGTGCGATATTGAGTTCTACCGCCGCTTTGGCTGTTGAATCTGACGGCATTAACAGAACAAGCACGGCAAGGCGTCGCTTTTTTAGCCCATGATGGGCAACACAGATCGACAGAGAGAAGAGCCTGCACATGCCAAAGCGTAGTAAAGAAGATACCGAAATCACGATACAAAAAATCATGGATGCGGTTGTAGATCAACTTTTGCGTCTCGGTTATGACAAGATGTCATACACAACACTCAGCCAACAAACGGGGATTTCACGTACCGGGATCAGCCACCACTTTCCAAAAAAGACCGATTTTACAGCGGCGCTGGATGGACGCATTTTTCAGATGTTCGTCGAGCATGTCGATTTTGAACACGACATCGATGCCTTTACCGCAAGTTGGGTGGCGGCGCTAGACAACAAAGAGTTCATTGCGATCTTGCGCCTGTTATTTCACCATATCGTGACTTCGCAAAGTACCCATGAGTTTGCCCGCAATGGGGTCGAGCGTCTCTACGCCATGACCGAAACGAAATATGGTCAAGCAAGCAGCAAAGAGCTTGAATGGTTAATTGGTAAGTCGCTGTTGCGTATGGCCGCTTAACCATTGCATGACGAATAATTGAGGCCCTCTCTGACGAGAGGGCTTTTTTGTGCCTGTTAATCGAGGCTTGGATGTTTTTTGTCCATCTGAACCTTAGAAAAGTTAATTTACTCGACCAAAGGCTTCCAGGCCGCGTTCGATCTGCTACATTGAAAAGAGCACCGTAAATTACCAAGGCTTTGTTTAGTGGGTAATTGATGTTGTTACTTCATTGACCAAACCGAAACTCGAGAGGAGTAGAAGTACGCATGCCTTTTCCCGTTCTTATATGCGATGACTCCGCTTTAGCCAGAAAGCAGATGGCGCGCTCTTTACCCGCATCGCTCAATGCTGACATTACCTTTGCCGTGCACGGACTTGATGCATTGGATCAGCTAGGGAATCAGTCTTTTAAACTGATGTTCCTCGATTTAACCATGCCAGAGCTTGACGGGTTCGGCACCTTGGAAGCGATTCGCGACCGGGGCATTGACATTTCCGTGGTGGTGGTGTCGGGTGATATTCAGCCTAAGGCGAAACAGCGAGTTATGGATCTCGGCGCGAAGGCGTTTATCCAAAAGCCTATCGATAAAGAGGCGTTGAACTCGGTTCTTAAAGAGTTGGTCGAGCCACCAACCCAGCCACGGATTGTGACCCCAACCAGCATTGACCTGCCGATTTTAAAGCGCCGCGATGTGTATATGGAGGTGGCAAACGTGTCGATTGGTCGGGCGGCCGATGCTTTAGCTCGTCATTTTGATGTGTTTGTCCATTTGCCGCTACCCAACGTCAACATTTTTGAGGTGAGCGAACTGCATATGGCATTGAGAGACTTGGCCGACAATGACCAAGTTTCCGGAGTGTGTCAGGGGTTTAGTGGCGAAGGGATCGCCGGAGAAGCCTTGGTGTTGCTCAGCGACTCCAGTGTCTCGGACCTTAAAAAGCTGATGAAGGTACCTGCAGACAGCGAAGAACTCGAAGAGCTTGAGCTGCTGATGGATGTGTCGAATATTCTCGTGGGGTCGTTTCTCAATGGCTTAGGAGAGCAGGCGGAGGTGCGTTTTTTTCAAAGCTCGCCGGTACTGCTTGGTCAGCATATCTCGATTGACTCAGTGATTGAATCAACTACAGGGGCGTTCAAGAAAACCATGACCTTCGAAGTCAGTTACAACATTGATGGCACCTCAATTCGCTGTGATTTGCTGTTTATGTTTGTTGATGAATCCTTGCCGCTGCTGGATAACAAACTTGCCTATCTGATGGAGGACTTCTAACTATGCTTAATCTTCCTGCAGAATTTGAACAGTTCCACTGGATGGTCGATATGGTGCAGAATGTCGACCTGGGTCTGATCGTGATTGACCGTGAACACAAAGTCCAAGTGTGGAATGGCTTTATGACCCATCATAGTGGAGTGCAGTCGCATGATGCGATTGGCAAGTCGCTGTTTGAACTGTTTCCCGAAATTCCCAAAGAGTGGTTTTTATTGAAAACCAAGCCTGTTTACAACCTTGGCTGTCGCAGCTTCATCACTTGGCAGCAGCGCCCCTATTTGTTTAAGTGTCGCAACGTACGCCCTGTTACTCAACAGGCAGAGTTCATGTACCAAAACATTACCTTAAACCCAATGCGCACCCCAACCGGCGAGATTCGCTCCCTGTTTCTATCAATCCAAGATGCAACGGCAGAAGCCCTAGTGTCGCGCAATCCCGCCTAAGAAATGTTACCCACGCCAAGGAATCCCTTGGCGTTGTTGTTTATGCTTTTGGCATCGCCCGTTCGAATCGCAAGCCATAACTTATGACCAACACACTCCCCACTCAACTCTATACCGCTCAGCAGGTCAGACTGGGTGAACAAGAGGCCGCGCGTATAGCCGGAATCCAAATGTACCCACTGATGTTGGCAGCAGGCGAGGCGTGCTATGACTTATTGCGGCGTCAATATCCGCAGGCGAAAAAGTTGTTGGTGTTATGCGGGAGAGGCAACAATGGTGGTGATGGGTTTGTCGTGGCAAAGCTCGCCAAGCAAAGCGGCATGGATGTCACGCTGGCAATGCATGGTCAACCCGAACAGCTTCAAGGTGATGCTCTAACAGCCAAAGAGGCCTGGTTGGCTGCTGGAGGTGAAATAGGGGCAGTGGCAGAGTTGGATTGGTCACACATCCGCTGTGATGTGGTTATTGATGCTTTGTGTGGCATCGGTTTGTATGGCGAGGTTAAAGCGCCGCTCCAAACGGTGATTCATCAGGTCAACAAGCTAACAGCTGCGGTGATTGCTGTCGATATCCCTTCAGGGCTGTGCAGCAATACGGGCAGAGTACTTGGCGCCAGCATTAACGCGGCGCATACCGTTACTTTTATCGGTGTAAAACAGGGGCTAATGACAGGCCAAGCTCGAGCTTACACTGGTCAGTTGAACTTTGCAGGGCTTGGCGTTGAAGCGCAATTCCAACAAATCCAATCGCCCAGTGCAGTGACTATCGACTTTCGTTTAGTTCAACCTTATTTACCGAGCCGCCACGTCACCGCACACAAAGGCGCGCATGGACGACTACTGTGCCTTGGAGGCAATCAAGGTTATGCAGGCGCGATTCGGTTGTGCGCTAGTGCCGCGGTCAACACCGGCGCGGGTTTGGTGCGCGCGCTCTGTCATTCCAGCTCGATTTTACCTTTGCAGGTGAGTACGCCAGAGGTCATGACTCAAGCATGCGAGGAGCAACAGTCTCTCGTCGACAGCTTGCATTGGGCGCAGGTGCTTGCATTTGGCCCGGGGCTCGGCACAGATGAGTGGGCACAGCAACTGTTTCATACCTGTATAACCAGTGACTTAGCGAAAGTGGTCGACGCTGATGGGCTCAATCTATTGGCTAAAAAGCCGAGCCATGACGATAAGCGAGTCATCACTCCTCATCCTGGTGAAGCGGCGAGGCTGTTGGGATGCTCTGTCGCACAAATCGAATCTGACCGCTTTTCTGCCGCTGTCGCACTTCAACTTAAATACGGGGGAGTCGTGGTATTGAAAGGGGCCGGAAGTTTGGTGTTTGATGGAAAGCAGATGTATGTTTGCCCTGCGGGCAATCCTGGCATGGCTTCTGGGGGAATGGGCGATGTGCTCACCGGGATCATTGGCGCATTGTTAGCTCAAGGGTTAAGTTGCGCGCATGCGGCGATACTTGGAGTTTATCTTCATAGCTGCGCTGCTGATGAGTTAGCACGCGAGCAAGGATTGATAGGGATGCGAGCGAGTGAGGTGAGCGAACAGTCGCGTCAAGTGCTCAATCAGTGGATTGCTTCGCCTTGTGTGGTCAACTAGTCGACTTTTTCTCTTCATTTCTGTGACATCGATTGTTATTTCGTCTTAATCCGTTACAATAGCGGCTCGCTCCTGAGTTGTGCATCCGTATTTGCATATAAAAGGACACGATCTCTCGCCTTTAACGCATTGATTTAATAGTTAAAGGCACGATTTACATACACGTGTTGCTTGGTGTGCAACACCACTGTAAAGGACAGTTAAATGCCTATTATTACTCTTCC
This sequence comes from Vibrio sinaloensis, assembly GCF_023195835.1. Lineage (NCBI taxonomy): Bacteria > Pseudomonadati > Pseudomonadota > Gammaproteobacteria > Vibrionales > Vibrionaceae > Vibrio > Vibrio sinaloensis. The sequence goes on from NZ_CP096200.1 coordinate 1,010,993, forward strand.
TGACGGTAGTCAGCGTCAATTTGACAACCCAGTTTCTACTCTTGAAGTCGCTCAATCAATCGGTCCTGGTCTTGCAAAAGCAACCATTGCAGGTCGTGTTGATGGTGTACGCGTTGATGCGTGCGATCTTATCGAGCAAGACGCCAGCCTTGAAATCATCACAGTCAAAGATGAAGTTGATGGTTTGGAAATCGTTCGCCACTCATGTGCTCACCTGCTCGGTCATGCGATCAAGCAGCTTTTCCCTGAAGCAAAAATGGCGATTGGTCCTACCATCGACAACGGTTTCTACTACGATATCGACTTAGAGCACTCTCTAACGCAAGACGATCTTGAGAAGATTGAAAAGCGCATGAAAGAGCTGGCGAAAACTAAGTATCAAGTGATCAAGAAAAAGGTCAGCTGGCAGGAAGCACGCGACGCATTTGAAGCTCGCGGTGAAACATACAAGATGGAAATCCTAGACGAAAACGTTGCTCGCGACGATCGCCCGGGTCTTTACCATCATGAAGAATACATCGATATGTGTCGTGGCCCACACGTACCACATATGGGTTTCTGTCAGCACTTTACGCTACTTAACGTAGCGGGTGCATACTGGCGTGGTAACAGTGACAACAAGATGCTACAACGTATCTACGGCACTGCCTTCCACGACAAAAAAGCGCTGAAAGCGCACTTAACTCGCTTAGAAGAAGCGGCCAAGCGTGACCACCGTAAAATTGGTAAGCAGCTAGACCTATTCCACATGCAGCAAGAAGCGCCGGGTATGGTGTTCTGGCATCATAATGGCTGGTCTATCTTCCGTGATCTAGAAGTCTTCGTTCGTGCAAAACTGACTGAGTACGGTTACCAAGAAGTGAAAGGTCCACTTATTATGGATCGCGTGCTTTGGGAACGCTCTGGTCACTGGGACAAATACGCAGAAGCGATGTTTACCACCTCTTCTGAAAACCGTGATTACGCACTTAAGCCAATGAACTGCCCGGGCCACGTTCAGATCTTCAATCAGGGTCTGAAGTCGTACCGTGATCTGCCACTACGTATGGCCGAGTTTGGCTCATGTCACCGTAACGAGCCATCAGGCGCGCTACACGGCATTATGCGTGTTCGTGGTTTCACTCAGGATGACGCACACATCTTCTGTACAGAGAGTCAGATCCAAGAGGAAGTCACTAGCTGTATCAAGATGGTTTACGATACTTACCAAACCTTTGGTTTCGAAAACATCGTAGTCAAGCTATCTACTCGTCCTGAAAAACGAGTGGGTTCGGATGAGATTTGGGATCAATCTGAAGAAGCGCTAAAACAATCTCTTGAATCGATGGAAATCCCGTACGAGATTCAAGAAGGCGAGGGTGCATTCTACGGTCCTAAGATCGAGTTTACCCTACATGACTGCCTAGACCGTGCATGGCAATGTGGTACAGTTCAGCTAGACTTTAACCTGCCAGGTCGTCTAGGTGCGACTTACGTCGATGAAAACAACGAGCGTCAGGTACCGGTGATGATCCACCGCGCGATTCTTGGCTCACTTGAACGTTTCATCGGTATTCTGATTGAAGAATACTACGGCTTCTTCCCAACTTGGTTATCGCCGGAGCAGGCGGTCATCATGAACATCACTGATAAACAGTCAGATTATGTTCAGGAAGTGGCACAAAAACTACAAAAATGTGGAATTAGAGCTAAAGCAGACTTGAGAAATGAGAAGATTGGCTTTAAAATCCGCGAACATACTTTGAAGCGTGTACCGTATATGCTTGTTTGTGGTGACCAAGAGATGGAAGCCGGTGAAATCGCAGTACGGACTCGTAAAGGTAAGGATCTCGGTAAATTTAAAGTGGATGACTTTATTGCATACATCCAAGACGAGATCTCAAGCCGTAAGCTCAATCTGGAGGAATAAGCTATTAAAGGCGGAAGACGCGGCCAACAACCGGCCAAACAAAATGCTCATCGTTTAAACGGTGAAATTCGTGGCGTTCGTGAAGTTCGTTTAACAGGCGCAGACGGTGAATCAGTTGGTGTTGTATCGATCCAAGAAGCAGTAGCAGCAGCTGAAGAAGCAGGTATGGACCTAGTAGAAATCAGTCCAAATGCTGAGCCACCTGTATGTCGTGTAATGGACTACGGTAAATTCCTCTTTGAGAAGAGCAAAGCTGCTAAAGAGCAGAAGAAAAAGCAAAAACAGATTCAGATTAAGGAAGTTAAATTCCGTCCTGGAACTGATATCGGAGACTATCAGGTAAAACTACGCAACCTGACGCGTTTCCTTGAAGAAGGCAACAAAGTGAAGGTAACAATTCGCTTCCGTGGCCGAGAAATGGCACACCAAGACATCGGTGTTGACGTTCTCAAGCGCTTGAAAGAAGACACTGTCGATCTCGCGGTCGTAGAGTCTTTCCCAAGTCGTATTGAAGGTCGTCAGATGATCATGGTACTTGCCCCTAAAAAGAAGTAATTAACGGCTTTGCAAGTAAGAAAACTCAGCTGCCGTAAGGTGGCTGAGTTTTGTTCGCCCTAATTACTATTGTTTAAAACAACTCAACAATGCGGAGTTATTCATCATGCCTAAGATGAAAACCAACAAAGGTGCTGCTAAGCGTTTCAAGAAAACTGCTGGTGGTATTAAGTACAAGCACGCTACAAAACGTCACATCCTGACTAAGCGTACTACTAAGAACAAGCGTCAGCTTCGTCCAAATGCAATCCTTCCTAAGTGTGAAGTGGCTGCAGTTGTTCGTATGATGCCATACGCTTAATTCTTTTTAGTTTATCAATCGTTTAGTTTAGGAGAAGCATAATGCCTCGCGTAAAACGTGGTGTACAAGCTCGTGCACGTCATAAGAAAGTTCTAAAACAAGCTAAAGGTTACTACGGTGCGCGTTCACGCGTATACCGCGTAGCTTTCCAAGCAGTCACTAAAGCTGGTCAATACGCTTACCGTGACCGTCGCAACAAGAAGCGTCAATTCCGTCAACTATGGATTGCACGTATCAACGCGGCATCTCGTCAAAATGGTCTATCTTACAGCCGTTTCATCAACGGTCTTAAGAAAGCATCTATCGAGATCGACCGTAAGATCCTTGCTGACATCGCGGTATTCGACAAAGCTGCATTCGCAGTACTAGTTGAAAAGGCGAAAGCTGCTCTTTAATAAGAGTCAGTGATTAGGATTACGAAAAGGGAAGCTTAGGCTTCCCTTTTTTACGTCTGTTATCTCTAGGATTTAGCCGTTAAACTCGCGAGAATTCTTATAAGTTTGATAATGGACTAAGCACACCGCTCGCTCCTCGGTCAATAACGTGCGTATAGATTTGTGTTGTGCGAACATCACTGTGCCCTAACTGCTCTTGAACCGTTCTTATGTCAGCCCCAGACTCCAACAAGTGTGTTGCAAAGCTGTGCCTCAAGGTGTGGCAGGTGACATTCTTATCGATATTTGCTTCCTTCGCTGCTCTCTTTACCGCGCGCTGAAGTGCTACCTCATTGATATGATGACGACGCAATAGTCCAGATTCTGGATCAAGCGATAACTTGGCCGAAGGAAACAAGTAGTGCCAGTTGAACTCTAGTTCGCACCCTCGATACTTACGCTGCAGTGATTCATTAAGCCAAACTCCCGCATAACCTGAGGTATTGATATCCTTTTTATAGTAGCGCAATGCTAAGCTCTGTTGCTCCTTAAGCAGAGGTATGAGCTCTTTAGCAAGTGTCACGGTTCGGTTTTTTCCGCCTTTACCTTGCCAGATTCGAACTGCGCAATAGTGATAATCGATGTCATGCACTCGCAGCCTCACAGCTTCCATCACCCGCAAACCAGAACCATAAAGCAACATAATGTGTAGCTTGTACTTTGGATCGATATGAGTAACAAACCTGCGCATTTCGTCTTTCGTCAAAACAACTGGAAGCTTACGATCGAGAAGCGACTTCTGAAACTTCATCTCGTTGTTTAGTGGCGTGCGAAGGTATTCTCGGTAGACGAAATTGACGGCATTAAGCGCTAAAGCCTGCGTTTTGGCTGCAACTTTATCATTAACAGCCAAATGAGTAAGAAACGCCTCAACGTGACTTTCGTCGAGTTTAGCTGGATGCTGATTGTTGTTATGCTGTATGAACCGTACGATCCAGTTTACGTAAGCATCTATGGTTTTGGTCGCGTAGTGGCGGGCTCGCATATGCTCTTTGATACTCAAAATAAACTGACTTTTCATCTGTATTTTCCAAATATAGATATAGATACTGTGTGTATTTACAGTCTTATGAGTTGGTAGCGGTTGCAAGAATTAGGCGACACTTTGTTGTTTAATTGCAGCTAGGTTGTTCGGAAGTCACACTGCTTTGGTATCTGTTTCAAGCGGTTATGTGATATTGTTCACTGCGACAAACCCAGCTAGTAAGTATGGACTAAGCCGGACTATGGCGACACTGGGTTGTATAGATAGCGTTATATGCTTTCAAGTTTCAAACAATAAAAGGACTTAAAAATGATTCTAAATCACGTCTCAGTGGGCACTTCTGATGTGGTAAAAGCCGTTGGTTTTTATGACTCAGTTCTTTCTACGTTGTCTATTAAGCGTGCTCACTACATAGAAAATATCGCAGCGGCTTATGGTGAAAACTTTGAGTTTTGGGTCGGAAGCCCTTGTGAAGGAAAAACTACATCAAGTAATGGTGCTCATATTGCTTTCAATGCGTCTTCAAGAGTAGCAGTTGACCAATTCTATGCTACAGCCATTAAGCTAGGTGGTTCATGTGCGGGTAAGCCAGGCTTAAGACCTGAGTATGGTGAAACTTACTATGCAGCGTTCGTACGTGACCTAGACGGAAACAAAATCGAAGCAGTTTCAATGTAGCTTCGAATACGCATATAACAAGCAATTTAAGAGGGATTCACAACGCTTGGCACTTTTGTTTCTACTTCAGTTTTAGTGTTTATGGCACAATGCTTTAGGTGTGGGTGGAGGCGTTGTTCACCCCTTAATTGGGCGTTATGTTTATTTGTATTTCAGTGGCTTAAAGTTTCTTCGATCTATGTTCTTTGTCCCTTTGGCAGTTCGTTCGAGTACTTCAGCAAATCCGCATTGTCGGCCTAAATTCTTGAATTTCTAAGCCCGTAAAACATGCCAATATTCGTGGGTTGCTTCATTTGCAGGGTCGTGGTGGCTGGTTTTAAGTTTCACTGGCTTTAAGGCGCTTTCAGCGTATTTGCCAAGTAGCATGTCGGCTTGGCAGTTGCCTCGGCAATTTGCCATTGTTCTGCGCTGTGGTTGGAAAGAGAGGGCGCTTGTTGAGCCTTTGCCGGGTTGCCTCATTGGGCAGGGAAGTGGACTTACGCACTCTGTGTCTAGCTCATCTGGCGGCCAAGTGAGTTTTGGCGTGTGATTAGGCTCAGAAAATACGGTCAGTAATGCAGTTCTTTGCCAAATAAATCAGTCATTTGTGGTAAAACATAACAAACAATTCAAGCAGACCCTCAACGCTCGGCGATTTTGGTTTGCGTCGGGTTTGGTGTTGCCGAGCAATGCGGAAAGTGAGCCAGGGCGTTTCGGGCTACTTAATTGGGCGTTATGCGACTAAGCAAAAAATCTTCTCTATCTCTCTTTCTCGCTCTCTTTGGCCATCTGTTTTTCGGTGTCGGCAAATCATCATTGTCGGCCCAAGTCCTTGAATCACTCAGGCCGTAAAGCATGCCAAACTTCGAGGGCTGCCTCATTGGTTTCCTGAGTAGGCTTGTGGTGAATTTGGCTGGCTCAAAGCGCTGTAAGAGCAAGTTTATTGAAGGTTCATCTTCGCTGGTTTTTCTCAGCGTTGAGTTTTCCGAAGCAAAAAGCGAGTCACTAGCTGAAAATCACTATTAGTCACTCGTTGGAAGCTGGTCTGTAACATAGTGACTTCGGCTGTTCAGTGAATCACAAAAAGTAATTGGTTTGTTTGAGGTTTTTCGAGTCTAGGGTAATCTTTCACTGCCCAACTTGGCTGATGCAGGTGAATTCGCATAACAAACAATTCAAGCAGACCCTCAACGCTCGCCGATTTTGGTTTGCGTGGGGGTTGGTGTTACCGAGCAATGCGGAGAGTGAGCCAGTGCGTTTCGGGCTACTTAATTGGGCGTTATATTGTTTTTCAAGTTCAGGGATTAAAATGGGTGAGTTATTTAACACTCTATTGGTTTGTGCGGTGTTGGCTTCGTTGTTTCCGCTTATAAAATCCAGCAAGAGTTTTTATGATGAATGGAATGAAATGGAGAATGAGCATTGGCGCTCTAGAGGGGCTCCACCGTTCGTAGTGTTCCATTTTGGTATGTTCTTATTTGTCCCAATGCTTTTCGGCAAAGATCTGGATCAACTGAATAATAAGAGGTTGATAAAACTTAGGAATGATCTCAGGTACAGCTTTGCTATTTTTTCGCTACTGTTGCTCGCATCCCAGTTAAATCAATAAATTGGTTTTGGCAGCAGCAATATAACAAAGCGTTTAAGGCGGATTCACAACGCTTGGCGATTTTGGTTCATGTCTGCTTAAGTGTATAAGGTACAATGGGTTAAGTTTGGTGGTTGGCGTTGTTCACCACTTAACGCGGCGTTAGGCAAAGGGCAGAAAAGTTCTTTGTTCTAATCTTCTTGCTCCCTTTGCCCATCGTTTATCTTAGTCGGCAATTCTGTATTGTCGGCTCAAATTCTAGAATCTCTCCAACCGTAAAACATGCCAAGATTCGTAGGTTGCCTCATTGGTTTTCAGTATCGGTTGGTGGTGAGTTTCACTGGTTTAAAGTGTGGAAAGGACAAGTTAATCGAAGCTTTCATTTTTGCTGTGAGTTCGCAGCTTTTAGTTTTCCAGTTCAATAGCTACTTCGTCGCTGCAAAGACGCATTTCGTGGATGTTGAAACCTAGGCTGTAACATAGCGGCTTCAGTTGTTCTTGAATCACAAAAAGTCAGTGGGTGATTGGTTGCTTATCGTGTTTAAGGTATTCTGTTTTCAAACAAAGTAAGTGAGTGCGAAGAAAATTTGCCTAACAAACAATTCAAGCTGATTCGCAACGCTCGGCGCTTTCGGTTTCAATTAGTTTGGTGATTACGGTGAAGTGTTTGAGTGCTTTGGCAGCGTTGCTCACAACTTAATTGGGCGTTAAGCTACTTACAGGAACTTCAATGGTTAAAGTAGAGTTTTATTGTGATGAAGCTGGTCGACTTGGTTATGTTGATCAACCTGAGAATTATAGTGGTGAGTTTACCCTTGTCGCAGGGATTGTTGTTGAAACTCATAACAAATTAAAGATTATTGAGTTTTGTGACTATTTAGCTAGTTGCTTTGGGGCATCTAACGCTAACGGGAAGTTTCACATAACTGACCTCGAAAGTAATCGAGAACCTTTACGTAGAGAAGTTTTCAATTTTCTTAAATCTGCAAATATCCCGTTAGCATATGGAGCCAATTATTTTCAGCCTCTCCACCTTGAGTACATGAAGCAGAAACAAGTAAATGCCAATGCGGTGGTTGAGATGAAAGCTCAAGGCATAGGGTTGTCAAAAAACATCAGTGTGTTTAAGAAAAATGCTCAAGCTGAAGCCTTCTACAACTTTTACAGTAAAGCAATGGGGTGTTCATTGTCTGTTTTCAACAAACCAGTTTTAGGTTTGGTGAAAACAGACAGAATTGACAGTAAGGTTTACGAAGAGTACTCAGAATCAATTGCTCGCTACCATTCACTTGATTCTTTACGCCCCCTAAAGGGGCGACACTATGATTATCAAACAGGAGAAGTTCATAACTTCGGAGTATCGGTGAATGTCCAGGCTGAAGACCCAAGGTTTAAGTTGCTGACAGATAGTCGTGGAGAGATCGAAATAGTAGGTTCCAATGTATCAATACTATCTGACATTGTTGCTAACAGCTTAAACCATCATTTACTTGATTATGTCTCGAGTTCAGGGTTTGGGCCATTAAATAGTATTGATGCTATTGACGGCTATCCTTTAGCTGACCAAATACTAGCCGTGGGTCAAAAGAGTATGGATTTAAGATATCCGTACCCAGTAGCTTAACAAACAATTCAAGCAGACCCTCAACGCTCAGCACTTTTGGTTTGCGTCGGGTTTTATGTTACCGAGGAGTGCGGAAAGTGAGCCAGAGCGTTTCGGGCTACTTAATTGGGCGTTAGTCTACCAATCAACAACATCACCCTAAATCCAGGTCTTGGGTGACGCAACAATTACAAATGGTTTTGAGGTAGTTGTGATTGACCGAGTACAGCTACGACTAAAATGAAACCGTCTTCTTTTGTAAAGTAAGCTGTGTGTTTGCCTACAGGAAAGTAAAACCCGTTTGGGTAAATTTCATCACAACTCCGACCAACGGCAGGGTTGTCCGCAAGCATCTGAAATCCGGTTAGTAATGTATCTTTATAGTTGCGCCACTGCATTTCAGAAAAATTGTTGACGGTATAACTTCTGATCTTTCGCAAATGAGCCTGAGCTAGTTTACTTAATTTGTACTTATTCTTCTGCATAACTGGTTATAAGGAGTTTAAAAAATCTTCACCATCAACGACATTGCCTTGTGCTAAGTCTTGCTTAGCTGACTCGAAACAATGTTTAAGGTAGTCTGCTTTCATTGCTTCTAGTTCTTCATAGTCTCTAATAGACATTACAACCACGGCATCTTTGCTGTTTTTGCTAATCTTCACTGGCTCGCGCTGGGCGCTAAGAAGTAACTCACCAAAATTACGTTTGGCGTCATTTGCTGTCAATGTGTGCATGATCAATCTCCAAATCTGCAGTAACATTGAGATTATAGTTACTCGCATGAAATGGTCAATATAATTAAATCGTGCGACTCGTGTAAAAGGTAAACTAACAAGGCGTTTAAGGCGGATTCACAACGCTTGGTATTTTCAGTTTGAATCGGTTTTAGTGTTTACAGCACAATAGTTTAGGTAGGGTGGTTGCGTTGTTCACCACTTAACGCGGCGTTATACGTCCGAGTACCCCACGTTTAGTAGACACTTTACAAAGTTAGATCTAGGGTCTAATTGAGAGGTGATTTATGGCTAAACATCGTAATCCAGCGTACACCGAAGAGTTCCGCAAAGAAGCAGTGCGCCTGGCCAGTCTTCCTGGCCGAACAGCCGTCTCCGTTGCCAAGGAACTGGGCATCAGTGCCCAGCAAATCCGGAACTGGAAGCGCCAGTTCACACGCCTATCTGATAAACAGTTTAACACCTTAGACGGTGTCGATTATTCGAAGAAAGAGTCCGAAGAGCTTCGAGCGCTAAGGCGCGAGAATAAGCGACTCAAAGATGAAATGGAATTCCTAAAAAAGGTCTCGGCGTACTTCGCGAAGCAGCAAGAGTGAAGTACGAGTTCATTGAAAGTTATACCAGTGAGTACTCGATTAGCTTAATGTGTCGCACGTTAGAAGTCAGTCGAAGTGGTTACTACAAGTGGTGCCATCATACGCCAAGTGAGCGTTCACAGCGGCGCGAACGCTTTGAACAACTAATCATGTGTACCTTTGCCCAATATCGGGCGCGTTACGGTTCAGTGCGAATAGCAGAAGAGTTAAACGAAGCAGGCTATGCCTGCTGCGTGAACTATGTGGCTGATATCATGAATGAAAAAGGTGTCAGGGCTCGTAATGGTAAAGGGTTTAAATACAGCAAGGATGTGGCGGCTATGACGAATGTTGCTGATAATTTACTGCGTAGAGACTTTGAGTCTGAGGCTCCGAATCAGAAGTGGGTCACGGACATCACGTATATCTGGGTGAAGAGCCGTTGGCTCTTCTTGGCGACTGTGATGGATTTGCATTCAAGGCGCATCGTGGGTTGGTCGCTAGGGACAACCATGACCGTCGAGCTCATCACTAATGCGTTAAAAATGGCGTTTGAGTCACGTAAGCCGCCTAAGGGCGTCATTATCCACTCAGACCGGGGTGTACAATACAGAGCCTATAAATATCAAGACTTCATGCGCAAGCATGGAGGTGTACCGAGCATGAGTCGACAGGGCAACTGTTGGGATAATGCGGTGATGGAGTCGTTCTACAGTCGACTGAAAGTCGAACTGATATACGCAGAAGACTATCAAACTGTCGAAGAAGCCCGAATGGGTATCTTCGAATACATCGAGGTATTTTACAATCGCAAGAGAAGACACTCAGCGTTGGGGCATGTCAGCCCGGTTGAGTACGAAAGTATGTAGTTATGTACTGTCTACTTTTTGTGGGGTACACCAACGTTTGAGGTAACAATGATACAAGTAGAACTACCTATCGATGACAATATTGAATTACTCCTCGAAGCTATTGGTTATGAAAGGCAAGAGCAACTAAATATGGAGTTAGCTGAGTTTCTTCAATACCGTGATAAAGGTTACTTCACTCGTACTAAATATCGCCTTTCGGCTAGCGCAAATATGAATGCACATATTGAAGTTTCTATCTCTGATAATGACTATCTAGTCCTAGTGTTACAGCCAAGAGCAAAGTTAGTTCAACCTGCGATAGAACGAATAATTAGAGCATTCAATGCAGCTCGAGATTGTAACGGTAATGTTGAACCGTCTCAGTTTACTCAAGGCATATCTAAAGAAGCCGCTAGGGGTGTTAGAGTGTACTTGAACAAAAACGTATAACAAGCAATTTAAGCAGACCCTCAACGCTTGGCATTTTCAGTTTGCAGGTAATTCAGTGGTTAAGGTGCTATGCAGAAACTATCATTGCGCGTTTCGGGCTACTTAATTGGGCGTTATGCGACTGAGCAAAAATCTTCTCTGGCTCTCTTTGTCGCTCTCTCTGGCCATCTGTTTTTCGGTGTCGGCAAGTCAGTATTGTCGGTCCAAGTTCTTGAACCAGTCAGGCAGTAAAACATGCCAAAATTCGCGGGTTGCCTCATTGGTTTTCAGAGCTAGTTGGTGGTGAGTTTCTCTGGCTCAAAGCGCTGCAATGGCAAGTTTATCGGAGCTTCATCTTCGCTGTTTATTCTCAGCGTTGAGTTTCCCGAAGCAAAAGCCGAGTCACTAGCTTAAATTCACCATTAGTCACTTGTTAGAAGTGAAGCTGTAACATAGTGACTTCGGCTGTTCAGTGACTCACAAAAAGTGTTTGGTTTGTTTGTGGTTTTTCGTGTCTGAGGTAATCTTCATCTGCCCAACTTGGCTTGGTCGATGAATTCGCATAACAAACAATTCAAGCAGACCCTCAACGCTCGGCGATTTTGGTCTGCGTCGGGTTCTGTGTTGCAGAGGTATGCGGAAAGTGAGCCAGGGCGTTTCGGGCTACTTAATTGGGCGTTATATGCTTTCAAGTTTCAAGCAATAAAAGGACTTAAAAATGATTCTAAATCACGTCTCAGTTGGCGCTTCTGATGTGGTAAAAGCAGTTGGTTTTTATGACTCAGTTCTTTCTACGTTGTCTGTTAAGCGTACTCACTATATAGAAAATATCGCTGCGGCTTATGGTGAAAGCTTTGAATTTTGGGTCGGAAGTCCCTGCGAAGGAAAAGCTACATCAAGTAATGGTGCTCATATTGCTTTCAATGCTCCTTCAAAAGAAGCAGTTGACCAGTTCTATGCTACAGCTATTGAGCTGGGAGGTTCATGCGCGGGTAAGCCAGGTTTAAGACCAGAGTATGGCGAAACTTACTACGCAGCATTCGTACGTGACTTAGACGGAAACAAAATCGAAGCAGTTTCAATGTAGCTTCGAGTACGCATATAACAATAAATTTAAGAGTGATTCACAACGCTCGGCGCTTTCACTTCAAGCTAGTTTGGTGTTTATGGCACAATGTTTTAGGTAAGGTGGTAGCGTTGTTCACACCTTAATTTGGCGTTATGTTCCCGAGTACCCCACGTTTAGTAGACACTTTACAAAGTTAGATCTAGGGTCTAATTGAGAGGTGATTTATGGCTAAACATCGTAATCCAGCGTACACCGAAGAGTTCCGCAAAGAAGCAGTGCGCCTGGCCAGTCTTCCTGGCCGAACAGCCGTCTCCGTTGCCAAGGAACTGGGCATCAGTGCCCAGCAAATCCGGAACTGGAAGCGCCAGTTCACACGCCTATCTGATAAACAGTTTAACACCTTAGACGGTGTCGATTATTCGAAGAAAGAGTCCGAAGAGCTTCGAGCGCTAAGGCGCGAGAATAAGCGACTCAAAGATGAAATGGAATTCCTAAAAAAGGTCTCGGCGTACTTCGCGAAGCAGCAAGAGTGAAGTACGAGTTCATTGAAAGTTATACCAGTGAGTACTCGATTAGCTTAATGTGTCGCACGTTAGAAGTCAGTCGAAGTGGTTACTACAAGTGGTGCCATCATACGCCAAGTGAGCGTTCACAGCGGCGCGAACGCTTTGAACAACTAATCATGTGTACCTTTGCCCAATATCGGGCGCGTTACGGTTCAGTGCGAATAGCAGAAGAGTTAAACGAAGCAGGCTATGCCTGCTGCGTGAACTATGTGGCTGATATCATGAATGAAAAAGGTGTCAGGGCTCGTAATGGTAAAGGGTTTAAATACAGCAAGGATGTGGCGGCTATGACGAATGTTGCTGATAATTTACTGCGTAGAGACTTTGAGTCTGAGGCTCCGAATCAGAAGTGGGTCACGGACATCACGTATATCTGGGTGAAGAGCCGTTGGCTCTTCTTGGCGACTGTGATGGATTTGCATTCAAGGCGCATCGTGGGTTGGTCGCTAGGGACAACCATGACCGTCGAGCTCATCACTAATGCGTTAAAAATGGCGTTTGAGTCACGTAAGCCGCCTAAGGGCGTCATTATCCACTCAGACCGGGGTGTACAATACAGAGCCTATAAATATCAAGACTTCATGCGCAAGCATGGAGGTGTACCGAGCATGAGTCGACAGGGCAACTGTTGGGATAATGCGGTGATGGAGTCGTTCTACAGTCGACTGAAAGTCGAACTGATATACGCAGAAGACTATCAAACTGTCGAAGAAGCCCGAATGGGTATCTTCGAATACATCGAGGTATTTTACAATCGCAAGAGAAGACACTCAGCGTTGGGGCATGTCAGCCCGGTTGAGTACGAAAGTATGTAGTTATGTACTGTCTACTTTTTGTGGGGTACACCAACCGCAATCAATCATCTAATCTTTTCATAGCTTTACGGTAAACATCGCTACGTTCGCGTTTTCCGACTGCTAAGACGGTTACAATGATTACATCGTCTTCAACTTTGTAGACGAGACGGTAGCCCGATTGACGGAGTTTAATTTTATACATGTTGTCAGCTCCAGAAAGTTTTGAAGCCGGAACATGTGGGTTATCCAAGCGCTCGATTAGCTTTTTCTTAAATTGTTGTTGCAGAGTAGAGCCAAGCTTTTTCCACTCTTTGAGTGCGCTCTTTTTAAAGTCGAGTTTATAGGTCATCAATATTTACCGAAATGCTCTCTTCAGATTCACGCTCTTTCGCAATAGCTAGTAGTTCAAGATCTTCGAGTCTGTCCATCATCATTTCGTACGCTTCTGCAGGTACGCAATAAAATGCTGGTTCATTTCGGTTCAGTACAGCAACAGGTTCGCCATAAGCACTAGTTGCAACTTTCATAGGGTTAGCTTTCAACTCAGTAATGCTTGCAGCAACATCGGCTAAAATTCTAGTGGTCATATAATCGGTCCCTTAAGTGGTCTTTATGTTGGTCATTTTAGCCTCAACTAAGCGGTATAACAAGGCGTTTAAGAGGGATTCTCAACGCTTGGCATTTTCAGTTTGATTCAGCTTTAGTGTTTACGGCACAATGGCTTAGGTTCGGTGGTGGCGTTGTTCACCCCTTAACGCAGCGTTATGTGCTCGGAGGAAATATGGAATTTCAGAAAGTCCAAAAAGCGGACTTGGACGCAGTAACAAGGCTTGTTTCAGAGGTTTCGGCCAAGGACGTGCTTCCACTGCTTAATGCACAAGGAAAGCAAGAGTATAAGGACAGAGTCTTACCTGACCTAGCAACCACTTTCGATGATGAGAGGTTTTCAGCATTCAAGGCTGTATCGGGTGAGGAAATACTTGGTTTTGCTGCTTTGCGTGATGGGAACTATTTAACGCACTTGTTTGTTGCTAATTCTCAGCAGGGTTCAGGGTTAGGTCGTACGCTATTGAATCATTTGCTTAATCAGACAGACGCTAGTGAGGTTAGTCTGCGTTCATCGGTGAATGCTGTTGGGTTCTACAATCGCCATGGTTTCGTAGCAACAGGCGAAGAAGCAGAGTTCAACGGAATTCGTTTCGTGCCAATGTCTTTAGTACGCACATAACAAACAATTTAAGCAGATTCGCAACGCTTGGCATTTTTGGTTTGAATCGGCTTTAGTGTTTACGGCGCAATGGTTTAGGAATGGTGGTGACGTTGCTCACTACTTAATTGGGCGTTATGTTACTCATTGAAACTCAGTGAAAAATTGGAAATTAGCTCTCATCTTATGTTGCTTGCCTATCCTAAACTCTATAGGTTATTTCAACTTTGGGTATACGCTATGAGTGCAGGTCGTCATGGAATCACAATTGGTATTGAGCGCATTGGCTCGGAATCCGTTTTAATGCTTAAGGCTACGGGTAAACTCACTCACGAAGACTATGAGAGAATTGTTCCAGTCTTGGATTCTAATTTGCAAGGACTCAACTCCATGCATGTGAAAATGTTAGTCGACATTACTGAGTTTTCAGGTTGGGAGCTACGGGCAGCGTGGGACGATTTTCAGCTTGGCTTAAAGGTAGGTCTGAATATTGAGAAAATAGCGATCTACGGCGACAAAAATTGGCAAGAACTAGCCGCCAAAGTAGGCAGTTGGTTTATATCAGGTCAGATGGAATCATTTGGTAGCTACGAGTTGGCAGTAGAGTGGCTAACTGATTAACATAACAAACAATTCAAGCAGACCCTCAACGCTCGGCGATTTTGGTTTGCGTTGGGTTTTGTGCTGCCGAGGAATGCGGAAGGTGAGTCAGGGCGTTTCGGGCTACTTAATTGGGCGTTATGCGACTAAGCAAAAAATCTTCTCTATCTCTTTTTTTCGCTCTCTCTGGCTATCGGCTTTTCTGTGTCGGCAACTCTGCATTGTCGGCCCAAATTCTTGAATCACTCAGGCAGTAAAACATGCCAAAGTTCGCGGGTTGCCTCATTGGTTTTCTGTATTGGTTCGTGGGGAGTTTCGCTGGAGTAAGGTGTGGCAAGCGCAAGTTTATGGGAGCTTCATCTTCGCTGGTTGTTCTCAGCGTTGAGTTTCTCGAAGCAAAAGCTGAGTCATGCGCTGAAATTCACCATTAGTCACTTGTAGGAAGTGAAGCTGTAACATAGTGACTTCGGCTGTTCAGTGACTCACAAAAAGTGTTTGGTTTGTTTGTGGTTTTTCGTGTCTGAGGTAATCTTCATCTGCCCAGTTTGGCTTGGTCGATGAATTCGCATAACAAACAATTCAAGCAGACCCTCAACGCTCGCCGATTTTGGTTTGCGTGGGGTTTGGTGTTACCGAGCAATGCGGAGAGTGAGCCAGTGCGTTTCGGGCTACTTAATTGGGCGTTATGCGACTGAGCAAAAAATCTTCTCTATCTCTCTTTCTCGCTCTCTTTGGCAGTCGGTTCGCGGTGTCGGCAATTCAGCATTGTCGGCTCAAATTCTTGAATCACTCAGGCTGTAAAATATGCCAAATTTCGCGGGTTGCCTCATTGGTTTTCGGAGTTGGTTGGTGGTGAATTTGGCTGGCTCAAAGCGCTGTTAGAGAAAGTTTATTGAAGGTTCATCTTCGCTGGTTGTTCTCAGCGTTGAGTCTCTCGAAGCAAAAGCTCAGTCATGTGCTGAAATTCACCATTAGTCACTTGTTGGAAGTGAAGCTGTAACATAGTGACTTCGGCTGTTCAGTGAATCACAAAAAGTGCTTGGTTTGTTTGAGGTTTTCTTTGTCTGAGGTAATCTTCATCTGCCCAACTTGGCTTATGTGCTTTAATTCGCATAACAAACAATTCAAGCAGACCCTCAACGCTCGCCGATTTTGGTTTGCGTCGGGTTTGGTGTTTTCGGTGTAATGCGGGAAGTGAGCCAGAGCGTTTCGGGCTACTTAATTGGGCGTTATGCGACTGAGCAAAAAATCTTCTCTATCTCTCTTTCTCGCTCTCTCTGGCCATCGGTTTTACGGTGTCGGCAACTCAGCATTGTCGGCCCAAGTTCTTGAATCACTTAGGCCGTAAAACATGTCAAAGCTCGCGGGTTGCCTCATTGTTTTTCTATGTTGGGTCGTGGGGAGTTTCGCTGGCGTAAAGTGTGGAAAGGGCAAGTCTATCGTTAGTTCATCTTCGCTGATTGTTCTCCGTGTTGAGTTTCGCGAAGCAAAAGCCGAGTCACTAGCTGAAATTCACCATTAGTCACTCGTTGGAAGCTGGTCTGTAACATAGTGACTTCGGTTGTTCAGTGACTCACAAAAAGTGCTTGGTTTATTTGAGGTTTTTCGTGTCTAAGGTAAGCTTTCACTGCCCAACTTGGCTGATGTAGGTGAATTCGCATAACAAACAATTCAAGCAGACCCTCAACGCTCGCCGATTTTTGTTTGCGTCGGGTTTCGTGTTACCGAGCAATGCGGAAGGTTAGCCAGGGCGTTTCGGGCTACTTAATTGGGCGTTATGTTTCCGAGTACCCCACGTTTAGTAGACACTTTACTAAGTTAGATCTAGGGTCTAATTGAGAGGTGATTTATGGCTAAACATCGTAATCCAGCGTACACCGAAGAGTTCCGCAAAGAAGCAGTGCGCCTGGCCAGTCTTCCTGGCCGAACAGCCGTCTCCGTTGCCAAGGAGTTGGGCATCAGTGCCCAGCAAATCCGGAACTGGAAGCGCCAGTTCACACGCCTATCTGATAAACAGTTTAACACCTTAGACGGTGTCGATTATTCGAAGAAAGAGTCCGAAGAGCTTCGAGCGCTAAGGCGCGAGAACAAGCGTCTACGTGATGAGATGGAATTCCTAAAAAAGGTGTCGGCGTACTTCGCGAAGCAGCAAGAGTGAAGTACGAGTTCATTGAAAGTTATACCAGTGAGTATTCGATTAGCTTAATGTGTCGCACGTTAGAAGTCAGTCGAAGTGGTTACTACAAGTGGTGCCATCATACGCCAAGTGAGCGTTCAAAGCGGCGCGAACGCTTTGAACAACTGATCATGTGTACCTTTGCCCAATATCGGGCGCGTTACGGTTCAGTGCGAATAGCAGAAGAGTTAAACGAAGCAGGCTATGCCTGCTGCGTGAACTATGTGGCTGATATTATGAATGAAAAAGGTGTCAGGGCTCGTAATGGTAAAGGGTTTAAATACAGCAAGGATGTGGCGGCTATGACGAATGTTGCTGATAATTTACTGCGTAGAGACTTTGAGTCTGAGGCTCCGAATCAGAAGTGGGTCACGGACATCACGTATATCTGGGTGAAGAGCCGTTGGCTCTTCTTGGCGACTGTGATGGATTTGCATTCAAGGCGCATCGTGGGTTGGTCGCTAGGGACAACCATGACCGTCGAGCTCATCACTAATGCGTTAAAAATGGCGTTTGAGTCACGTAAGCCGCCTAAGGGCGTCATTATCCACTCAGACCGGGGTGTACAATACAGAGCCTATAAATATCAAGACTTCATGCGCAAGCATGGAGGTGTACCGAGCATGAGTCGACAGGGCAACTGTTGGGATAATGCGGTGATGGAGTCGTTCTACAGTCGACTGAAAGTCGAACTGATATACGCAGAAGACTATCAAACTGTCGAAGAAGCCCGAATGGGTATCTTCGAATACATCGAGGTATTTTACAATCGCAAGAGAAGACACTCAGCGTTGGGGCATGTCAGCCCGGTTGAGTACGAAAGTATGTAGTTATGTACTGTCTACTTTTTGTGGGGTACACCAGTTTCATTCAAAAAATCAGAGGGTTAATCTTAGTTTCACCCTCTCCTACTTCTTCTCCTTCGGCAACTTGAGTTCCACGCACGCTGTAGTTGGACACTTATCCGATGGCGCTTTTTGTTCCGCGAACTTGCCTCATTCAAGTCCAAAGCAACCAGCGTCTCCTTCAAACTTTTTCGCTTGTGTTTAATCACAATCTTGCGCTTATCAAGTCATTGCCAATTTGCTTGCCCACTCAGTCATTGAGGTCGGCAATTCTACTTTGTCCTGCGCTGTGGTTGGAAAACACGAGGGTATTTGTTGTGGCTTTGTCGTGTTGCCTCATTGGGATGGGAAGTGGTAGTAAGCGCTTTAAGGCTATCGCACTTGTCGGCCAAGCCCCGTCATCGTGTGACGACACTCCGAAATCTCATCAAGCATCGCAGTTCATTGCCAAATCAGTGCGCGCTTGTGGTAAAACATAACAATCAATTTAAGCAGACCCTCAACGCTTGGCATTTTTGGTTTGCAGGTAATTCAGTGGTTACGGCGCTATGCAGACACTACCGTTGTGCGTTTCGGGCTACTTAATTGAGCGTTATGCGACTAAGCAAAAAATCTTTTCTATCTCTCTTTCTCGCTCTCTCTGGCCATCTGTTTTTCGGTATCGGCAAATCACCATCGTCGGCCCAAATTCTTAAATCACTCAGGCCGTAAAGCATGCCAAAGTTCGTGGGTTGCCTCATTGGTTTCTGGAGCTGGTTCGTGGAGAGTTTCGCTGGCGTAAAGTGTGGCAAGAGCAAGTTTATCGGAGCTTCATCTTCGCTGGTTGTTCTCGGCGTTGAGTTTCTCGAAGCAAAAGCTAAGTCATGCGCTGAAATTCACCATTAGTCACTTGTTGGAAGCTGGTCTGTAACATAGTGACTTCGGCTGTTCAGTGAATCACAAAAAGTGCTTGGTTTGTTTGAGGTTTTTCGTGTCTAAGGTAATCTTTCACTGCCCGACTTGGCTTATGCAGGTGAACTCGCATAACAAACAATTCAAGCAGACCCTCAACGCTCAGCACTTTTGGTTTGCGTCGGGTTTCGTGTTTCCGAGGTATGCGGAAAGTAAGCCAGTGCGTTTCGGGCTACTTAATTGGGCGTTAGGTGTTTTTTCTTAGAAATCATAGATTAGTGAACTCGCTCAATTGTCACACCGTAAAAATCGGGCAAAGTCAGAGTTTTATGGAGTGACTATGAATAAAATTAACCCAGCTAAGTTGTACAACAGTAAGTGGACGGCGGTGAGCCCCCTCAACCGAGAAAAGCATTTCCTCGTGTCAGAGGTAGAGTTTGATGAAGATGGTTCAGTTTTGGTGTGTAAAGTCGAAGCGGTGCTTTCAAATAATGAGTACTCAATTGACTGGAGAGACCTTAAAGACCAAAGTAAATGGCTCCAAGGCTGGAAATGACAAACTCTCAGGCTACACACCTAACAAGCAATTCAAGCAGACCCTCAACGCTCAGCACTTTTGGTTTGCGTCGGGTTTTGTGTTGCCGAGCAATGCGGGAAGTGAGGTAGTGCGTTTCGGGCTACTTAATTGGGCGTTATGAGTATAGCGGTCATTATCGATGGATTGGGAGTTAGAAGTGGATAATTGGACTAAGCAAGACTGTTATGATGCCATGATGTTGTTCGTGGATTACTACATGGTGGGTGATGAAAAAGATAGATGGAATGCCCTAATACAGGAATGCATTGCGGAGAATCGGTTTCCTCCGGGAAAGGGGTTTCTCCATGAAATAGATCAAGCTATTAAGATCTCAACAAAGCCCAGTATGAAAAATAAAGCTGATCTGTATGAGAAGATCTGTGGCTTTTGCATCTGAGTCAATATACTCATAACAAAGCGTTTAAGACAGATTCCCAACGCATGGCATTTTTCATTCCCTCGTTGGGTTTTGTGTTTACGGCGGCATGGTTAGGTTTCGTGGTGGCGTTGCTCACTACTTAACGCGGCGTTATGCGACTGAGCAAGAAACCTTCTATGACTCTCTTTTTCGCTCTCTCTGGCCATCTGTTTTTCGGTGTCGGCAACTCTGCATTGTCGGCCCAAATTCTTGAACCATTCAGGCGGTAAAACATGCCAAAGTTCGCGGGTTGCCTCATTGGTTTTCGCAGTTGGTTGGTGGTGAGTTTCGCTGACTCAAAGCGCTTTAAGGGCAAGTTTATCGGTAGTTCATTTTCGCTGGTTGTTCTCCTCGTTGAGTTTCTCAAAGCAAAAGCTGAGTCATGCGCTGGAATTCACCATTAGTCACTCGTTGGAAGTTTGTCTGTAACATAGTGACTTCCGCTGTTCAGTGAATCACAAAAAGTACTTGGTTTGTTTGAGGTTTTTCTCGTCTAAGGTAATCTTCATCTGTCCAATCTGGCTTGGTCGATGAATTCGCATAACAAACAATTCAAGCAGACCCTCAACGCTCGCCGATTTTGGTTTGCGTCGGGTTTGGCGTTGCCGAGCAATGCTGAAAGTGAGCCAGTGCGTTTCGGGCTACTTAATTGGGCGTTATGCGACTAAGCAAAAAATCTTCTTTGTCTCTCTTTCTCGTTCTCTCTGGCCATCGGCTTTAAGGTGTCGGCAAATCAGCATTGTCGGCCCAAGTTCTTGAATCACTCAGGCCGTAAAACATGCCAAAGGTCGCGGGTTGCCTCATTGGTTTTCAGTGCTGGGTGGTGGTGAGTTTAGCTGGCTCAAATCGCTGGAAGCGCAAGTTTATCGGTAGTTCATCTTCGCTGTCTGTTCTCCTCGTTGAGTTTCGCAAAGCAAAAGCTGAGTCACTAGCTGAAATTCACCATTAGTCACTTGTTGGAAGCTGGTCTGTAACATAGTGACTTCGGTTGTTCGGTGAATCACAAAAAGTGTTTGGTTTGTTTGAGGTTTTTCGTGTCTAAGGTAATCTTAATCTAACCAACTTGGCTTGGTCGATGAATTCGCATAACAAACAATTCAAGCAGACCCTCAACGCTCAGCACTTGTGGTTTGCGTTGGGTTTCGTGTTGCCGAGCAATGCGGAAGGTTAGCCAGGGCGTTTCGGGCTACTTAATTGGGCGTTATGTTTACTTGTATTTCAATGGCTTAAAAATCCTTCGACCTCTGTTCTTTGCCCCTTTGGCCATTCGTTCGAGTTGCCTCAGCAAATCCGTATTGTCGGCCCAAATTCGTGAATTTCTCAGCCTGTAAAACATGTCAATGTTCGTGGGTTGCTTCATTTTCAAGTCGTGACGGTTAGTTTCAAATCTCACTGGCTCTAGGTCGCTTTCAGCGCATTTGCCAAGTAGCATGTTCGTTTGGCAGTTGCCTCGGCAATTTCCCATTGTTCTGCGCTTTGGTTGGAAAGAGAGGGCGCTTGTTGAACGTTTATCGGGTTGCCTCATTGGGCAGGGAAGTGGATCTACGCGCTTAGTGTTTCGTGCCTTTGGCGGTCAAGTGAGTTTTGGCGTGTGACTGACTTCTTGAAACAGGGTCAATAACGCAGTTCTTTGCCAAATAAATCAGTCATTTGTGGTAAAACATAACAAGCAATTCAAGCAGACCCTCAACGCTCAGCACTTTTGGTTTGCGTCGGGTCTTGTGTTGCCGAGTAATGCGGAAAGTGAGCCAGTGCGTTTCGGGCTACTTAATTGGGCGTTAGCTCTCTTTTAAGTTTCATCACGAAGTCAGAAAGCTGTTGTGGAGTTTATGTTCTACATGCAATTCGACTTGGAGGTAATATGAATACTAGGTTTTGCGAAAAATGTGGAAAAGACACTGAACACAAAGAAACAATGAAACAAAAACCATCGAAGTACGGAAAGTCCAAAAAAGAACAGTTCAAAGCGTTTCTAGATGGCTTCTTTAGTGGCTCAGCTGCATCTTTACCAGGTGGCGCTTCTTTGGAGGTAACAGATAGATATATAGTATGTTCGAACTGTGGTGAAACAACCCTTGAAAATCATGGTCAAGAGTTTCAATAAGTTATGTGGCGAACAGAGAGCTAACAAGGCATTTAAGAGTGATTCGCAACGCTTGGCAGTTTCGCTTCGCTCAAGTATAGCCAAGCGCCGCTCACACCTTAATGCGGCGTTATGCGACTAAGCAAAAAATCTTCTATATCTCTCTTTCTCGCTGTCTTTAGCAGTCGGTTCGCGGTGTCGGCAATTCAGCATTGTCGGCTCAAATTCTTGAATCAATCAGGCCGTAAAACATGCAAAAGTTCGTGGATTGCCTCATTGGTTTTCAGAGTTGGTTGGTGGTGAGTTTCGCTGACTCAAAGCGCTGAAAGGACAAGTTTATCGTTAGTTCAACTTCGCTGGCCATTCTGAGCGTTGAGTCTCTTGGAGCAAAAGCTCAGCCATGCGCTGAAATTTACCATTAGTCACTTGTTGGAAGTTTGTCTGTAACGTTGTGGCTTCGGCTGTTCGGTGAATCACAAAAAGTGCTTGGTTTATTTGTGGTTTTTCGAGTCTAAGGTAATCTTTCACTGCCCAACTTGGCTTGGTCGGTGAATTCGCATAACAAGCAATTCAAGCAGACCCTCAACGCTCGGCGATTTTGGTTTGCGTTGAGTTTTGTGTTGTCGAGCAATGCGGTAAGTGAGCCAGGGCGTTTCGGGCTACTTAATTGGGCGTTATGTGCAAGGAGGCAATATGACCAAGGTTTACCTATTTGACTGGGGTGACACGCTTATGATCGATTTTCCAGAAAACAGCGGAAAAATGCGTGACTGGGTCAAGGTTCAGGCTGTTGATGGGGCTCTTGAAGTTCTTAGAAAGCTATCAATAAACAATAAGGTCTACGTTGCCACAAATGCCTCAGATTCATCAGAAGCTGATATCAAGGCTACATTTGACCGAGTTGGTTTGTCTCAGTACATCTCAGGTTACTTCTGTAAAGCGAACCTTGGTATCGGTAAGGGAAGCCAGAGTTTTTCGAGAAGATAATCGGGGTGTTAGGCATAGAGCCCAAATCAGTTGTGATGGTTGGGGACACATACGATAAAGACATTGCGCCAGCAATTACAGCGGGCATTGATGTAATTTGGTTTAATCCTACAAAACAAAGTGTTAGTGCTGTCCACAATGTAAAGCAGGTCAGTCATTTGTCGGAAATTTGCACATAACAAAGCATTTAAGAGTGATTCGCAACGCTTGGCAGTTTCGCTTCGCTCAAGTATAGCCAAGCGCTGCTCACACCTTAATGCGGCGTTATGTGCCCGAGTACCCCACGTTTAGTAGACACTTTACAAAGTTAGATCTAGGGTCTAATTGAGAGGTGATTTATGGCTAAACATCGTAATCCAGCGTACACCGAAGAGTTCCGCAAAGAAGCAGTGCGCCTGGCCAGTCTTCCTGGCCGAACAGCCGTCTCCGTTGCCAAGGAACTGGGCATCAGTGCCCAGCAAATCCGGAACTGGAAGCGCCAGTTCACACGCCTATCTGATAAACAGTTTAACACCTTAGACGGTGTCGATTATTCGAAGAAAGAGTCCGAAGAGCTTCGAGCGCTAAGGCGCGAGAATAAGCGACTCAAAGATGAAATGGAATTCCTAAAAAAGGTCTCGGCGTACTTCGCGAAGCAGCAAGAGTGAAGTACGAGTTCATTGAAAGTTATACCAGTGAGTACTCGATTAGCTTAATGTGTCGCACGTTAGAAGTCAGTCGAAGTGGTTACTACAAGTGGTGCCATCATACGCCAAGTGAGCGTTCACAGCGGCGCGAACGCTTTGAACAACTAATCATGTGTACCTTTGCCCAATATCGGGCGCGTTACGGTTCAGTGCGAATAGCAGAAGAGTTAAACGAAGCAGGCTATGCCTGCTGCGTGAACTATGTGGCTGATATCATGAATGAAAAAGGTGTCAGGGCTCGTAATGGTAAAGGGTTTAAATACAGCAAGGATGTGGCGGCTATGACGAATGTTGCTGATAATTTACTGCGTAGAGACTTTGAGTCTGAGGCTCCGAATCAGAAGTGGGTCACGGACATCACGTATATCTGGGTGAAGAGCCGTTGGCTCTTCTTGGCGACTGTGATGGATTTGCATTCAAGGCGCATCGTGGGTTGGTCGCTAGGGACAACCATGACCGTCGAGCTCATCACTAATGCGTTAAAAATGGCGTTTGAGTCACGTAAGCCGCCTAAGGGCGTCATTATCCACTCAGACCGGGGTGTACAATACAGAGCCTATAAATATCAAGACTTCATGCGCAAGCATGGAGGTGTACCGAGCATGAGTCGACAGGGCAACTGTTGGGATAATGCGGTGATGGAGTCGTTCTACAGTCGACTGAAAGTCGAACTGATATACGCAGAAGACTATCAAACTGTCGAAGAAGCCCGAATGGGTATCTTCGAATACATCGAGGTATTTTACAATCGCAAGAGAAGACACTCAGCGTTGGGGCATGTCAGCCCGGTTGAGTACGAAAGTATGTAGTTATGTACTGTCTACTTTTTGTGGGGTACACCAGCGACTGAGCAAAAAATCTTCTCTATCTCTCTTTTTCGCTCTCTTTGGCAGTCGGTTTTCGGTGTCGGCAATTTAGTATTGTCGGCCTAAATTCTTGAATCACTCAGGCCGCAAAACAAGCCAAAGTTCGTGGGTTGCCTCATTGGTTTTCAGTGTTGGTTGGCGGTGAGTTTGGCTGGCGTAAAGTGTGGCAAGGGCAAGTTTATCGGTAGCTCATCTTCGCTGGTCTTCCGCCGCGTCGAGTTTCTCGGAGTAAAAGTTTAGTCACTAGCTGAAATTCACCATTAGTCACCTGTTGGAAGTTGGTCTGTAACATAGTGACTTCGGCTGTTCAGTGACTCACAAAAAGTGTTTGGTTTGTTTGAGGTTTCTTGTGTCTGAGGTAATCTTCATCTGCCCAGTTTGGCTTATGCAGGTGAATTCGCATAACAAACAATTCAAGCAGACCCTCAACGCTCGGCGATTTTGGTTTGCGTCGGGTTTGGTGTTGCCGAGCAGTGCGGAAAGTTAGCCAGGGTGTTTCGGGCTACTTAATTGGGCGTTAGGCTACAACCAGTCGCTATAAAATGGAGATGGAAATGGACAATCTGAATACCGTAGAAATAAAGTCATTCGTCCCCGCTGAAGACTTTGAAGTCTCTAAGCGCTTTTATCAGACAATGGGTTTTGAAATGGCATCTGAGTTTGACGGTATCGCATATTTCAAATCAGGCTCTTGTTCTTTCTTGCTTCAAAACTTTTACGAACCTGCTCACTGCAACAATTTTATGATGCACCTCTTAGTTGAAGATGCTCAAAGTTGGTATACACATGTTTTAAAACTTAACCTGGACAAAGAGTTTGGTGTAAAGGTCACAGAGCTTATTGAACAGCCTTGGGGAATGCTCGAGTTTTGTTTAACAGATCCGAGTGGTGTGTTGTGGCGCGTAGCCGAAAATCAGTAGCCTAACAAGCAATTTAAGAGGGATTCTCAACGCTGGACACTTTTGCTTCAACTTCAAATTTAGTGTTTATGGCACAATGCTTTAGGGTTGGGTGGAGGCGTTGTTCACCCCTTAATTGGGCGTTAGGTGTTTAAAGGAAAATTATGATACACAACGAACAAGGTTTCCGTGATTGGTTGGATGCTCAGTTGTCAGAGGATATTCCTGAACGAATCATTGCGTTTAATATAAACATTTACGAGTCCCCATTTCTGATTGAAATTGTCGGTTCTGAAGAGTTTGATTTGGACAATGAGGATTGGGCTTGCAATGAAGATTGGCTACCAAAAAAACGGCAAATTGAAGTCAGTGAATCACTATTCGGTAGTTCTTGGCAAACAGCAGAGCAAACTTTACTTCAGTTTACAAAGCAATACGTAAACTCATGTTGCTCAATTAGCCAAAAAGCTTTGTCCAACAAAAGTTTAAGTATTGGGTTTGTAGACGGCAACCTAAATATAGTGAAACACACCTAACAAAGCATTTAAGATGGATTCCCAACGCTCGGCATTTTCGGTTTGCTTCGGAATAAGTGTTTACGGCACAATACTTTAAGTGCCGTGGTCTGCGTTGCTCACCACTTAATGCGGCGTTATGCGACCGAGTACCCCACGTTTAGTAGACACTTTACAAAGTTAGATCTAGGGTCTAATTGAGAGGTGATTTATGGCTAAACATCGTAATCCAGCGTACACCGAAGAGTTCCGCAAAGAAGCAGTGCGCCTGGCCAGTCTTCCTGGCCGAACAGCCGTCTCCGTTGCCAAGGAACTGGGCATCAGTGCCCAGCAAATCCGGAACTGGAAGCGCCAGTTCACACGCCTATCTGATAAACAGTTTAACACCTTAGACGGTGTCGATTATTCGAAGAAAGAGTCCGAAGAGCTTCGAGCGCTAAGGCGCGAGAATAAGCGACTCAAAGATGAAATGGAATTCCTAAAAAAGGTCTCGGCGTACTTCGCGAAGCAGCAAGAGTGAAGTACGAGTTCATTGAAAGTTATACCAGTGAGTACTCGATTAGCTTAATGTGTCGCACGTTAGAAGTCAGTCGAAGTGGTTACTACAAGTGGTGCCATCATACGCCAAGTGAGCGTTCACAGCGGCGCGAACGCTTTGAACAACTAATCATGTGTACCTTTGCCCAATATCGGGCGCGTTACGGTTCAGTGCGAATAGCAGAAGAGTTAAACGAAGCAGGCTATGCCTGCTGCGTGAACTATGTGGCTGATATCATGAATGAAAAAGGTGTCAGGGCTCGTAATGGTAAAGGGTTTAAATACAGCAAGGATGTGGCGGCTATGACGAATGTTGCTGATAATTTACTGCGTAGAGACTTTGAGTCTGAGGCTCCGAATCAGAAGTGGGTCACGGACATCACGTATATCTGGGTGAAGAGCCGTTGGCTCTTCTTGGCGACTGTGATGGATTTGCATTCAAGGCGCATCGTGGGTTGGTCGCTAGGGACAACCATGACCGTCGAGCTCATCACTAATGCGTTAAAAATGGCGTTTGAGTCACGTAAGCCGCCTAAGGGCGTCATTATCCACTCAGACCGGGGTGTACAATACAGAGCCTATAAATATCAAGACTTCATGCGCAAGCATGGAGGTGTACCGAGCATGAGTCGACAGGGCAACTGTTGGGATAATGCGGTGATGGAGTCGTTCTACAGTCGACTGAAAGTCGAACTGATATACGCAGAAGACTATCAAACTGTCGAAGAAGCCCGAATGGGTATCTTCGAATACATCGAGGTATTTTACAATCGCAAGAGAAGACACTCAGCGTTGGGGCATGTCAGCCCGGTTGAGTACGAAAGTATGTAGTTATGTACTGTCTACTTTTTGTGGGGTACACCAGCGACTAAGCAAAAAATCTTCTCTATCTCTCTTTCTCGCTCTCTCTAGCCATCGGTTTTTCGGTGTCGGCAGTTCAGCATTGTCGGCCCAAGTCCTTGAATCACTCAGGCCGTAAAACATGCCAAATTTCGAGGGCTGCCTCATTGGTTTTCGGAGTAGGTTTGTGGTGAATTTGGCTGGCTCAAAGCGCTGTAAGAGCAAGTTTATTGAAGGTTCATCTTCGCTGGTTTTTCTCAGCGTTGAGTTTCCCGAAGCAAAAACCGAGTCGCTAGCTGAAATTCACCATTAGTCACTTGTTAGAAATTGGTCTGTAACATAGTGACTTCCGTTGTTCGGTGAATCACAAAAAGTGCTTGGTTTGTTTGTGGTTTTTCGTGTCTAAGGTAATCTTCATCTGCCCAACTTGGCTTGGTCGATGAACTCGCATAACAAACAATTCAAGCAGACCCTCAACGCTCGCCGATTTTGGTTTGCGTCGGGTTTTGTGTTACCGAGGAATGCGGAAAGTGAGCCAGGGCGTTTCGGGCTACTTAATTGGGCGTTATGTCCTTTTCGGTTTTTTGAGGTTCTATGAAAATAAGAAAAATGAGCTCAGCTGATTTGCCAGCTTTGTATGATATTTACACTGACAAAGAGGTTGTGAACAACAATCGTTACTTGCCTGACATCAAAAGGGAAGAGTTCGAGTTAATGTTCAATGACAGCCAGCTTAATTTTGTCGCGGTTGAAAGCGATGGAGAACTCTTAGGTCATTTGGCTATTAACTCAACGTCAAAGCCGAGGCTAAAGCACTCCGCATCTTTTGGTATTGCGGTCGCCAAAACCTCCCGAGGAAAGGGTGTGGGTCGTTTCTTAATGGAATACTTACTGGCGTATTGTGATGAGCAGCTAAACTTGACGCGTTTGGAGTTAGAGGTGCATGCAAACAACGTTGCTGCGTTGGCACTATATAAATCCTTTGGTTTTGAAGTTGAGGGTACAAAACGTAAGGCCGTGCTTGTTGAAGAGGATTTAGTAGACATCGTCATCATGTCGAGAGTACGGACATAACAAACAATTTAAGCAGATTCGCAACGCTTGGCATTTTTGGTTTGAGTCGGTTTAAGTGTTTACGGCACAATGGTTTAGTTGGGTTGGCAGCGTTGCTCACTACTTAATTGGGCGTTAGATTTTTCTAGAAATATGAATAGAATCAAAGCAATTTTAATCATCACTCTTGCCATACATGCAATACTGTTTCTTGCAGTAGAACATGCCTTTTCTAGAGGAAGTGATTTTCAAATTATGGCGCTTATCCTACTGTGGTGTGCTGGCTCCTTAACTGCTGCAACTAAGTTTCGCAAAGCAACTCGAGGGCAGCGAGGCAACACGTTTCTTATAAAACTGAGCCATGTGGTGTTGTGGTTAATAGCGCTCTTACCAATCAGTTTCGGGGGATTTTTGCTATTTCTGGTCGTCGCCTTAAATGGTGTGGATTTTAGGTGACGGGAAACCAAAAAGTACAAATCTAACAAGCAATTTAAGCAGATTCGCAACGCTTGGCATTTTTGGTTTGAATTGGTTTTAGTGTTTACGGCACAATGGTTTAAGTGTGGTGGTCGCGTTGCTCACTACTTAATTGGGCGTTAGCCGTCAACGTCAAAATGGAGAAAACATGGAAGTCCAATTTTTAGAAAAAAACTCTGATTATGAGTCAGTCCTAGAGGTGTTGTTGCAACTTCGCCCAAATTACAACTTAGATACTTTGTCTGCTCAAATCGAGAAACAGCAATCAAATGGCTACCAAGTCGTCTATGTTAGATCGTCAGAAGGTGTGCTTGCGGCAGCAGGTTTTAGCGTAGGTGAAAAGCTGGCTTGGGGTAAGCATATTTACATTGAAGACTTGGTAACTAATGCTCAATTTCGTTCGCGTGGAGTAGGTCATTTTATTATCAATTGGTTTAAAATGTACGCCTTAGAAATCGGTTGTGAACAAATACATCTGGATTCTGGTGTTCAGCGTTTTCCGGCACATAAGTTCTACTTACGCGAAGGCTTTAATATCGCTAGTCACCACTTTTCTATGGTTGGTGTCCAAGACGGCTAACAAAGCGTTTAAGACGGATTCACAACGCTTGGCATTTTCAGTTTTAATCGGTTTTAGTGTTTACGAGACAATGGTTTAGGTTAGGTGGTCTGCGTTGCTCACCACTTAACGCGGCGTTAGCCGTCATGGAGCTTGCTATACTCAAAGTGATAGAATAGTATCACTTTAGTATTCCTTTGGAGCAGCTCTCATGAAAGTAGAACTAGTTACATCACTTAAACGACAAGCAACTAAGATCCTCGCCGATCTCCACGATAGCAAAGAGCCAGTGTTAATTACTGAGCATGGTAAGCCATCTGCGTATCTCGTTGATGTTGATGATTACGAATTTATGCAGAATCGTTTAGCTATTCTTGAGGGTATTGCAAGAGGTGAGCGTGCGCTAGCTGACGGTAAAGTGGTAAGTCATGATGAAGCCAAGGACAAAATGTCAAAATGGTTGAAGTAATCTGGACTGAACCAGCGTTATCTGACCTCAATGATATCGCTGAATATATCGCACTTGAAAATATCGTAGCTGCAAAGCAGTTAGTACAAACGATCTTCTCGAAGGTCGAACGCCTACAAACTTTCCCGGAGTCAGGTCGTATTCCACCCGAACTAGAACATTTAAGTTATCGTGAAGTTGTCGTTAATCCATGTCGTGTTTTCTATAAACAAGACGGTGACAAAGTATTTGTTCTGTTTGTTATGCGTGCAGAGAGAGATTTGAGAAAGTTCTTGTTGAGTAAGCAGTAACCTTTGGAAATGAGCGGCTAACAAACAATTCAAGCAGACCCTCAACGCGTGGCACTTTTGGTTTGCGTTGGGTTTTGTGTTGCCGAGTAATGCGGAAGGTTGGCCAGGGCGTTTCGGGCTACTTAATTGGGCGTTATGTGCTCGGAGGAAATATGGAATTTCAGAAAGTCCAAAAAGCGGACTTGGACGCAGTAACAAGGCTTGTTTCAGAGGTTTCGGCCAAGGACGTGCTTCCACTGCTTAATGCACAAGGAAAGCAAGAGTATAAGGACAGAGTCTTACCTGACCTAGCAACCACTTTCGATGATGAGAGGTTTTCAGCAGTCAAGGCTGTATCGGGTGAGGAAATACTTGGTTTTGCTGCTTTGCGTGATGGGAACTATTTAACGCACTTGTTTGTTGCTAGTTCGCAGCAGGGTTCAGGTTTAGGTCGTACGCTATTGAATCATTTGCTTAATCAGACAGACGCTAGTGAGGTTAGTCTGCGTTCATCTGTGAATGCTGTTGGGTTCTACAATCGCCATGGTTTCTTAGCAACAGGCGAAGAAGCAGAGTTCAACGGAATTCGTTTCGTGCCAATGTCTTTAGTACGCACATAACAATCAATTCAAGCAGACCCTCAACGCTCAGCACTTTTGGTTTGCGTCGAGTTTAGTGTTGCCGAGCAATGCGGAAAGTGAGCCAGAGCGTTTCGGGCTACTTAATTGGGCGTTATGTTTCCGAGTACCCCACGTTTAGTAGACACTTTACTAAGTTAGATCTAGGGTCTAATTGAGAGGTGATTTATGGCTAAACATCGTAATCCAGCGTACACCGAAGAGTTCCGCAAAGAAGCAGTGCGCCTGGCCAGTCTTCCTGGCCGAACAGCCGTCTCCGTTGCCAAGGAGTTGGGCATCAGTGCCCAGCAAATCCGGAACTGGAAGCGCCAGTTCACACGCCTATCTGATAAACAGTTTAACACCTTAGACGGTGTCGATTATTCGAAGAAAGAGTCCGAAGAGCTTCGAGCGCTAAGGCGCGAGAACAAGCGTCTACGTGATGAGATGGAATTCCTAAAAAAGGTGTCGGCG
Source organism: Vibrio sinaloensis (assembly GCF_023195835.1). Lineage (NCBI taxonomy): Bacteria > Pseudomonadati > Pseudomonadota > Gammaproteobacteria > Vibrionales > Vibrionaceae > Vibrio > Vibrio sinaloensis. The sequence goes on from NZ_CP096200.1 coordinate 1,042,091, forward strand.
TACTTCGCGAAGCAGCAAGAGTGAAGTACGAGTTCATTGAAAGTTATACCAGTGAGTATTCGATTAGCTTAATGTGTCGCACGTTAGAAGTCAGTCGAAGTGGTTACTACAAGTGGTGCCATCATACGCCAAGTGAGCGTTCAAAGCGGCGCGAACGCTTTGAACAACTGATCATGTGTACCTTTGCCCAATATCGGGCGCGTTACGGTTCAGTGCGAATAGCAGAAGAGTTAAACGAAGCAGGCTATGCCTGCTGCGTGAACTATGTGGCTGATATTATGAATGAAAAAGGTGTCAGGGCTCGTAATGGTAAAGGGTTTAAATACAGCAAGGATGTGGCGGCTATGACGAATGTTGCTGATAATTTACTGCGTAGAGACTTTGAGTCTGAGGCTCCGAATCAGAAGTGGGTCACGGACATCACGTATATCTGGGTGAAGAGCCGTTGGCTCTTCTTGGCGACTGTGATGGATTTGCATTCAAGGCGCATCGTGGGTTGGTCGCTAGGGACAACCATGACCGTCGAGCTCATCACTAATGCGTTAAAAATGGCGTTTGAGTCACGTAAGCCGCCTAAGGGCGTCATTATCCACTCAGACCGGGGTGTACAATACAGAGCCTATAAATATCAAGACTTCATGCGCAAGCATGGAGGTGTACCGAGCATGAGTCGACAGGGCAACTGTTGGGATAATGCGGTGATGGAGTCGTTCTACAGTCGACTGAAAGTCGAACTGATATACGCAGAAGACTATCAAACTGTCGAAGAAGCCCGAATGGGTATCTTCGAATACATCGAGGTATTTTACAATCGCAAGAGAAGACACTCAGCGTTGGGGCATGTCAGCCCGGTTGAGTACGAAAGTATGTAGTTATGTACTGTCTACTTTTTGTGGGGTACACCAATTTCTTTTTGGTTCAGTACGTTATAATGTTAAAAATCAAGTCGAAAGCCGAAACGTGAATACGTCTCTCAGTGGTGGTCTCCTGAGACTGATGATGGCAGCCTCGATTTACTTTGCGTCAAATCCACCTGTTTTTGTGGTGCAGTTTCTCTTAGCGGAAACTGTGGGGTTTTTAACTAGTCAGACTAAGGAGGGAGAGCTTATGGGTATGAAAATTATCAACAAAATTAGTAGTAAATTTAAGAAACTTTCAAAATGTGTTGCCATGTTTTGGGAGAACCACCGCTCTTTTAAGTTTAACTTACTGATGATCTGGTGAAACTCCAGTGAAAAGAGCAAATTAGTAGGTGCGCATAGCCCAAACCACCTATAGTGCACTGAAATATAACAAACAATTTAAGAGTGATTCAGCACGCTTGGCATTTTTGGTTTGGGGTGAATTTAGTGTTTACGGTGGTCTATTTGAGTGTCGTGATCGCGTGCTTCACACCTTAATTGGGCGTTATACGCTTTTGAGGAAATAGCCCAATATGAACAAGGTAGTATTCAGAAATTGCGATGAGAATAGTCAGTATTGGGTTGCTCTAGAGAAGTTGTTTCAAACAGAATGGTCTAATTTTCTGTTCGCAGATACTTATAAGCCAGAATCTAATCTTCCACCGGTAATTGTCGCTCTCAGAGACAATCAAGTTATCGGTGGTCTTGCTTGCTCGCGCTTTAAAGAACCTCATGGTGACTCAGAAGTTATTTGGTTTAATGCTGTTTATGTTTCACCAGAGTGGCGTGGTCAAGGTATTGCTAGCGAACTGATTAACCGAGGTGTTAGCCAAGTATCAGCAGCAACTCAAAGTAACCTGTATGCTTACACCAATGTACCATCGTTGTACGAGTCATTAGGTTGGTTAGCAGTTGACATTGAAAGTGGGCTAAATCATAAGGTTATGAAAGTTTCTTTGTAGTGTCAGCACGCGTATAACAAAGCATTTAAGAGTGATTCGCAACGCTTGGCGTTTTCGCTTCGCTCAAGTATAGCCAAGCGTCGCTCACACCTTAATGCGGCGTTATGAGCACACGCAAGAAAGGAAGTCTGCGGATAAATGAAGTACTCAGAAAGGGCAGCCCGTAGTAACGACTTCGACTTTTTGTTTGAGTTAAAGAAAGCGGCAGAATACGAGGCGGTGTCACGTGTTTTTGGTTGGGACGAATCACTTCAGCGTCACTTGCACGAAGTTGAATGGTCTAAGGCTAAACCGACAATAATTGAAATCGATGGTAAGAGAATCGGGAGCTACCTATTCAAACCGCAGGGCGGTGGCTACTACTTCGGTCGTTTCTTTTTGCTTCCAGACTATCAAGGTAAAGGTATTGGAAGTGCTGTTATCAAAGACTGTATTGGCAAAGCGAAGTCGCAACCTATAACTCTGTGTTACCTAGTAGGTAATCAAGTCCACAGCTTATATGAGCGACATGGCTTCAGGGTTACACATCAAGATGAGCACTTTGTTCATATGTGCAACTAGTGCTCATAACAAATTGTTCAAGCAGACAGCTAACGTTTGGCGATTTTGGTTTGGTTGGGTTTAGTGATTACGGTAGCTTCGTTTGAGTGCAGTGGTAGTTAGCTGCTACTTAACAAGGCGTTATGCGACTGAGCAAAAAATCTTCTATATCTCTCTTTCTCGCTCTCTTTGGCAGTCGGTTTTCGGTGTCGGCAATTTAGTATTGTCGGCCTAAATTCTTGAATCACTCAGGCCGTAAAACATGCCAAAGTTCGTGGGTTGCCTCATTACCTTTCAGAGTCGGTTGGGGGTGAGTTTCGCTGGCTCAAAGCGCTGTATGGGCAAGTCTATCGGTAGTTCATCGTCGCTGCTTGTTCTCAGCGTTGAGTTTCCCGAAGCAAAAGCTGAGTCACTAGCTGAAAATCACCATTAGTCACTTGTTGGGCGTTGGTCTGTAACATAGTGACTTCGGCTGTTCGGTGAATCACAAAAAGTGTTTGGTTTGTTTGAGGTTTTTCTTATCTGAGGTAACCTTTCACTGCCCAACTTGGCTTGGTCGTTGAATTCGCATAACAAACAATTCAAGCAGACCCTCAACGCGTGGCACTTTTGATTTGCGTTGGGTTTGGTGTTACCGAGCAATGCGGAAAGTGAGCCAGGGCGTTTCGGGCTACTTAATTGGGCGTTATGCGACTAAGCAAAAATCCTCTATGGCTCTCTTTTTCGTTCTCTCGGGCCATCGGTTTTCCGCGTTGGCTGGTTGTGAGTTTGGCTGGCGTAAAGTGTGGAAAGGGCAAGTTTATCGGCAGTTCAGCTTCGCTGGTTTTTCTCAGCGTTGAGTTTCTCGAAGCAAAAGCTCAGCCATGTGCTGAAATTCACCATTAGTCACCTGTTGGAAGTAGGTCTGTAATATAGTGACTTCGGCTGTTCAGTGACTCACAAAAAGTGTTTGGTTTGTTTGAGGTTTTTCGTGTCTGATGTAATCTTCATCTGCCCAACTTGGCTTGGTCGGTGAATTCGCATAACAAACAATTCAAGCAGACCCTCAACGCTCGCCGATTTTGGTTTGCGTCGGGTTTGGTGTTACCGAGCAATGCGGAAAGTGAGTCAGTGCGTTTCGGGCTACTTAATTGGGCGTTATGCGACTGAGCAAAAATCTTCTCTGGCTCTCTTTGTCGCTCTCTCTGGCCATCTGTTTTTCGGTGTCGGCAAGTCAGTATTGTCGGTTCAAGAACTTGGACCAGTCAGGCAGTAAAACATGCCAAAATTCGCGGGTTGCCTCATTGGTTTTCAGAGCTAGTTGGTGGTGAGTTTCTCTGGCTCAAAGCGCTGCAATGGCAAGTTTATCGGAGCTTCATCTTCGCTGTTTATTCTCAGCGTTGAGTTTCCCGAAGCAAAAGCCGAGTCACTAGCTTAAATTCACCATTAGTCACTTGTTAGAAGTGAAGCTGTAACATAGTGACTTCGGCTGTTCAGTGACTCACAAAAAGTGTTTGGTTTGTTTGTGGTTTTTCGTGTCTAAGGTAATCTTTCACTGCCCAACTTGGCTTATGCAGGTGAATTCGCATAACAAACAATTTAAGCAGACCCTCAACGCTCGGCGATTTTGGTTTGTGTTAGGTTTAGTGTTGCCGAGCAATGCGGAAAGTGAGTCAGTGCGTTTCGGGCTACTTAATTGGGCGTTATGCGACTAAGCAAGAAATCTTCTATATCTCTCTTTCTCGCTCTCTTTGGCGGTCGGTTCGCGGTGTCGGCAGTTCAGGATTGTCGGCTCAAATTCTTGAATCACTCAGGCCGTAAAACATGCAAAAGTTCGTGGGTTGCCTCATTGATTTTCGGAGTTAGTTGGTGGTGAGGTTGGCTGGCTCAAATCGCTGGAAGAGCAAGACTATCGGAAGTTCTTCATTTACTGGTCTTCCGCCGCGTCGAGTTTCTCGGAGTAAAAGTTTAGTCACTAGCTGAAATTCACCATTAGTCACTTGTTGGAAGTTGGTCTGTAACATAGTGACTCCGGTTGTTCAGTGAATCACAAAAAGTGTTTGGTTTGTTTGTGGTTTTTCGTGTCTGAGGTAATCTTCATCTGCCCAGTTTGCCTTGGTCGATGAATTCGCATAACAAGCAATTCAAGCAGACCCTCAACGCGTGGCACTTTTGGTTTGCGTCGAGTTTTGTGTTGCCGAGTATTGCGGAAAGTGAGCCAGGGCGTTTCGGGCTACTTAATTGGGCGTTATGTGTATTAACTTGGATCTCTTTTTCGGTAGTAATATACGGATATACGCTGAGAAAAAAATGCTAGAGCTAGCATTGCCAACACGCCAATCACGATGAGAGCAATAAAAACGGCAGCTAAATCGTTATAACCATTAGACGCTACGTATAAGTTGACTAACTTGATTCCTAGCACCAATATGAGAATCATCCCGATTATGGCGAACAAAAGAATGCCCCATGCATGTAGATCTGGGGATATTGGTCTTTGGTATTTCTGAGCAGCCATAATATTTACCACTGAGCAACCTTGTATCAAGTATAGCCGAGTAACTTCTAGACTATACACATAACAAAGCGTTTAAGACGGATTCCCAACGCTGGGCGGTTTCAGTTCAAAGATATGCATCAGTGTTTATGGCATAATGTCTTGAGTGCAGTGGTAGCGTTGCTCACCACTTAACGCGGCGTTATATGCCCGAGTACCCCACGTTTAGTAGACACTTTACAAAGTTAGATCTAGGGTCTAATTGAGAGGTGATTTATGGCTAAACATCGTAATCCAGCGTACACCGAAGAGTTCCGCAAAGAAGCAGTGCGCCTGGCCAGTCTTCCTGGCCGAACAGCCGTCTCCGTTGCCAAGGAACTGGGCATCAGTGCCCAGCAAATCCGGAACTGGAAGCGCCAGTTCACACGCCTATCTGATAAACAGTTTAACACCTTAGACGGTGTCGATTATTCGAAGAAAGAGTCCGAAGAGCTTCGAGCGCTAAGGCGCGAGAATAAGCGACTCAAAGATGAAATGGAATTCCTAAAAAAGGTCTCGGCGTACTTCGCGAAGCAGCAAGAGTGAAGTACGAGTTCATTGAAAGTTATACCAGTGAGTACTCGATTAGCTTAATGTGTCGCACGTTAGAAGTCAGTCGAAGTGGTTACTACAAGTGGTGCCATCATACGCCAAGTGAGCGTTCACAGCGGCGCGAACGCTTTGAACAACTAATCATGTGTACCTTTGCCCAATATCGGGCGCGTTACGGTTCAGTGCGAATAGCAGAAGAGTTAAACGAAGCAGGCTATGCCTGCTGCGTGAACTATGTGGCTGATATCATGAATGAAAAAGGTGTCAGGGCTCGTAATGGTAAAGGGTTTAAATACAGCAAGGATGTGGCGGCTATGACGAATGTTGCTGATAATTTACTGCGTAGAGACTTTGAGTCTGAGGCTCCGAATCAGAAGTGGGTCACGGACATCACGTATATCTGGGTGAAGAGCCGTTGGCTCTTCTTGGCGACTGTGATGGATTTGCATTCAAGGCGCATCGTGGGTTGGTCGCTAGGGACAACCATGACCGTCGAGCTCATCACTAATGCGTTAAAAATGGCGTTTGAGTCACGTAAGCCGCCTAAGGGCGTCATTATCCACTCAGACCGGGGTGTACAATACAGAGCCTATAAATATCAAGACTTCATGCGCAAGCATGGAGGTGTACCGAGCATGAGTCGACAGGGCAACTGTTGGGATAATGCGGTGATGGAGTCGTTCTACAGTCGACTGAAAGTCGAACTGATATACGCAGAAGACTATCAAACTGTCGAAGAAGCCCGAATGGGTATCTTCGAATACATCGAGGTATTTTACAATCGCAAGAGAAGACACTCAGCGTTGGGGCATGTCAGCCCGGTTGAGTACGAAAGTATGTAGTTATGTACTGTCTACTTTTTGTGGGGTACACCATTTACCAATCAAGATCATCACCCTAGTTTTTATTTCGGGTGATGTCTTCGCTACAAGTGGTTTTGTGGGAGTTGTGATTGACCAAGTACAGCCACAACTAAAATAAAACCGTCTTCTTTTGTAAAGTAAGCTGTGTGTTTTCCTACCGGAAAAAAGAAGCCGCTTGGATAAATCTCATCGCAACTGCGACCTACGGCTGGATTATCGGCGAGCATTTGAAACCCAGTTAGCAATGTATCTTTATAGTTGTTCCACTGCATTTCAGAAAAGTTATTGACGGTATAACTTTTAATTTTTCGTAAATGAGCCTGAGCCAATTTACTTAGTTTGTATTTATTCTTTTGCATAGTGGGTTACAAGGCGCTTAGGAAATCTTCACCATCAACTACATTGCCTTGTGCTAAGTCTTGTTTAGCCGACTCGAAACAATGTTTAAGGTAATCAGTTTTCATTGCCTCTAGTTCTTCATAGTCTTTGATAGACATTACCACTACGGCATCTTTACTGTTTTTGCTAATCTTTACTGGCTCACGTTGGGCGCTTAGAAGCAACTCACCAAAGTTACGCTTTGCATCATTTGCTGTTAGTGTGTGCATACTCAATCTCCAAATTTGGAATTACAGTAAGATTATAGTTTGTCGCACAAAATGGTCAATACGATTGAATCGTGCGATTTGTGTGAAATGTAAACTAACAAGCAATTTAAGAGGGATTCACAATGCTTGGCACTTTCACTTCAAGCTAGTTTAGTGTTTATGGCACAATGCTTTAGGTAGGGTGGAGGCGTTGTTCACCCCTTAATGGGGCGTTATAACACAAAATCAAATCCTTGCTCAAAATCGTGACTTGAACTATTATTTGTACGTTATTTTGTACTGACTGGAGTTCAATATGAGCCGTATTCATTTCGATCAAGATATTCAGCCATTATCTGAATTTCGTGCAGGTGTAGCTTCTTACATCAAACAAATCAATGAGACTCGCCGCCCATTGGTGATCACACAACGTGGTAAAGGTGTAGCAGTTGTTCTCGATGTTGCAGAGTATGAAGCAATGCAAGAGAAAATCGAACTACTAGAAGAAATGCGCACAGCTGAAGCTCAATTAGCTTCAGGTCTTGGTGTTTCCAATGATGATGCTCGTGCTCAAGTATTAGGGCGCATTAAGAAATGAAAGTAGTTTGGTCTCCTTTAGCGCTTCAGAAGCTAGGCGATGCAGCGGAATTTATTTCTTTGGATAATCCATCTGCCGCAGAAAAGTGGGTGAACGAAGTTTTTGATAAAACTGAACTACTTGGAAGTATGCCTGAAATGGGGCGCTTTGTTCCTGAAATGCCCCATACGAATTATCGCGAAATCATTTTTGGTCACTATCGTATTATCTACAGCTTAACTCATGAGATCCGCGTACTAACAGTACGTAATTGTCGTCAAATGTTGTCGGAAGATGATGTATAAAACTGTGTTATAACAATCAATTCAAGCAGACCCTCAACGCTCAGCACTTTTGGTTTGCGTCGAGTTTGGTGTTGCCGAGCAATGCGGAAGGTGAGTCAGTGCGTTTCGGGCTACTTAATTGGGCGTTAGCTTACTTAACGGAATATTTGAATTACAAGGAAGTAATATGTTTCGAGACATGAGTTCTCATATATCGGGAAAATTGGTATTAGTGTTATTTACCATGGCAAGTTAGCCGTCAAAATGGAGAAAACATGGAAGTACAATTTTTAGAGAAAAATTCTGATTACAAGTCAGTCCTAGAAGTGTTGTTACAACTTCGCCCAAATTACAACTTAGATACTTTGTCTGGTCAGATCGAGAAGCAGCAATCAAATGGTTACCAAGTCGTCTAGGTCAAATCGCCAGAAGGCGTACTAGCAGCAGGCTTTAGCGTAGGTGAAAAGCTTGCTTGGGGTAAGCATATTTACATTGAAGACTTGGTAACTAATGCGCAATTTCGTTCGAGTGGTGTAGGCAAATTTATTATCGATTGGTTTAAAACATATGCTTTAGAAAGCGGTTGCGAACAAATACATTTGGATTCTGGTGTTCAGCGTTTTCTAGCACATTAGTTCTATTTACGCGAAGGTTTCAATATCGCTAGTCACCACTTTTCTATAGTTGGCGTCCAAAACGGCTAACAAAGCGTTTAAGACGGATTCACAACGCTTGGCATTTTCGGTTTGCAGTAAATTTAGTGGTTAAGGCACAATGGTTTAGGTAGGGTGGTTGCGTTGCTCACCACTTAACGCAGCGTTATGCGACCCGAGTACCCCACGTTTAGTAGACACTTTACTAAGTTAGATCTAGGGTCTAATTGAGAGGTGATTTATGGCTAAACATCGTAATCCAGCGTACACCGAAGAGTTCCGCAAAGAAGCAGTGCGCCTGGCCAGTCTTCCTGGCCGAACAGCTGTCTCCGTTGCCAAGGAATTGGGCATCAGTGCCCAGCAAATCCGGAACTGGAAGCGCCAGTTCACACGCCTATCTGATAAACAGTTTAACACCTTAGACGGTGTCGATTATTCAAAGAAAGAGTCCGAAGAGCTTCGAGCGCTAAGGCGCGAGAATAAGCGACTCAAAGATGAAATGGAATTCCTAAAAAAGGTCTCGGCGTACTTCGCGAAGCAGCAAGAGTGAAGTAAGAGTTCGTTCCAGTTGCATATACGGCTCATCTTCCTTTCTCGCAATTAACCTTAAGTATCCTAACTTCAATCTGAGTCATGCTCTAACATTTTCAACACCAGGCAATATCTTGCTTGTTGAGCTAATTTTTGCCCCGTCGTTTTTTGTATTAAGCTGCCAAGGTTTCTCTATTTGTCCGTCGTGAGCAGAGTGATGATTGGGTATCAAGTTAACCCTCAGATTCAAATCCACTGGTGGCGGCCAAAAACATTAACGTTCAACAATACAAGTAGTTACAACGGAACATCATTCATATCAAGGATATTGACCACATGTCTATTCAACCTGAATCGAATCGTCGCCCTCTAGCTGTGCGCGATATCTCGGTGATCAAACGCGTTGCTGTTTGGTTGAGTCAGAAGAATATAACCCCCAATCAAATTTCACTGATGAGCATCTTGTTTGCCACTGGTGGTCTCGCGTTTGCCGTAGGTTATCACTTCCAGCCTGAGCCAACCTGGTTGGTGTTGTTCGCTCTGATGATTCAAATGCGCTTGTTGTGCAATTTGTTCGACGGCATGGTCGCTGTAGAAGGCGGAAAGAAAACACCAGCTGGTGAGTTGTTTAATGATGTGCCAGATCGTATTGCGGATCCGCTGCTAATAGTTGCAGCAGGCTGGGTAGCCCACTCCGCATTTGCAATGTCACTGGCTTGGACTGCGGCATTGTTGGCAGTACTTAGCGCTTACATTCGCGTATTGGGAGTGAGTATGGGGTGTGCTGCTGACTTTCGCGGGCCAATGGCTAAGCAGCATCGAATGGCTTTGCTCACTGTCACATTGTTAGTGACTGCAATTAGCCAGTGGCTAGAGATGTTGCCAAGCGTTAGTGATTATATGATGGATATTGCACTTGCGGTCATGGTTATCGGCTGCAGTATCACCTGCTGGCGTCGATTGCTGTCGATTTTTAAGACTAAACAGCAGCTCGTAACCTCATCATCGAGTGAAGAAAACAGTCACCAGGCCAAGCAGTCTGCGCATGCGCTAGACGGCTCTGCTGATAAGCCGTGGAGTGAGCTTCATCATGATTAATATCCCTACGAATTCGCTACACATGATGGCTACCATTACGTTGGTTTTGGTGGTTGGCACCCTGGTTTACTTATATTTGTCACGCCGCAATTTAGATAAGGACTACCACGAGCTAAAACTGCGCATTCGCTCTTGGTTGTGGATGATCGGAATCGTCTTTGTCGTGCTCTATCTGCCTACTCAATACACGCTGATCTTTGTCGCCTTTTTAAGTTTTATGGCATTGAAAGAGTTCCTCTCGATTGTACCAACGCGGATGACAGACCGACGCGTGATTTTCTGGGCTTACCTTTCGATCCCGTTCCAATACTACTGGTTATCACTCGGTTGGTATGGCATGTACATCATATTTATACCAGTCTACATGTTCCTTTATTTGCCTATGGTTGCGGTGCTGATTGGTGACACCAAAGGTTTCATCCGCTCGGCTGGCATCATTCATTGGGCGCTGATGTTAACGGTTTTTTGTGTTAGCCACATGGCCTACCTGTTGGTCTTGCCAAGCAAGAATCCTGAGGCCGGTTCAATGGGAATGCTACTGTTTTTATTGGTATTCACTCAGTTCAATGATGTTTGCCAATACGTATGGGGTAAGAGTTTCGGTAGACATAAAATCGTACCGAGAGTCAGTCCTAATAAAACATGGGAAGGCTTTATTGGTGGCGCGGCAACCATCATTCTGATCAGTTACTTTGTTGCGCCTTACCTGACACCATTAACCTCAGTCCAAGGTTTAGTCGCGGGGATGATCATAGTCTTGAGTGGCTTTATTGGTGACCTAGTTATTTCATCGGTTAAACGTGATTTGCAAATTAAGGATACCAGCCAGTTCATTCCCGGCCATGGCGGTATTTTGGATCGTATCGATAGCCTGATGTTCACCGCTCCTTTGTTCTTTCACTATATCTATTATCTTTACTACTAAGAGGACGCGATGAAAGTTTTCAAAGTTCTGTTCGTCTTGCTGTTTGTCAAGCCACTGGTATTTGTTGGTTTGGGCATCAACATCATCAATCGACAAAACCTGCCTCTTAATGGACCCATGGTGGTGGCTGCTAATCACAATAGTCACCTCGATACTTTGGTGTTATTGGCGCTTTTTCCAATCAGTATGGTGCATAAGGTTCGCCCCGTGGCGGCAGCGGACTACTTTTGTAAGAACAAAGTCTCAGCATGGTTATCACTCAATATCTTGGGCATTATTCCCATCCACCGTTCACCGAGTAAAAGTGATCGTCATGCTGTATTTGATGAGTGCCACAAGGCCCTCAATCAAGGAGATATCTTGATTATTTTTCCTGAGGGAAGCCGAGGCGAACCCGAAACCATGAGTGGGCTAAAAAAAGGGATTTATCATTTAGTGAATGAGCATCAAGCCTGTCCTGTCATTCCTGTGGTGATGCGCGGACTTGGCCGGGCGTTACCCAAAGGTACCGCGATGTTTGTCCCCTTTAACTGTGATGTGGTTTTGGGAGCACCAATCGCGAAGTTCAAAAGTGCGGATGACTTTCTTACTACCATGCAAGCAGAATATCAGCAGCTAGCCCAAGCGTGTATTGTCACGCGCAGCGAACAGTAGCTTAGTTTTAGTGCGTGATTTCTTTTTAATTGCTCCTAAGCAGAGTGCCCGAGTTCTTAGTCTAGAATCGGGCACTGGTTAAAGTGTTTGATCTGTTCAACAATGTTTCGGCTTGATCCCGGTTTAGACGTTAAAGAAATGATTAAATCATTTTTTGTGGTGCCCTAGGGCTGAACTTAAAAAAAGGGATATAGATGAACAGAAGAATACTTTTAGTCTTAACTGTTTTGTTGGCAATGCTTGGTTGTGCCGACTCTCATTCATTGAAGGTAAATCAGTTGGACAGCAATGTTCGGTTAGAACCAACCAGTGCTGTCTACATCGCTTTATCGCATGATGGCCAATATGGTAGCCATTATTATGCAGGTTCTGGGAAAATGCTTAGTCAAACAATCAAAAGTGAATTAGCAACAACGCTGAATAATGTTGTAATAGCGAAGGTTCCAGAAGATTACAACACGGCATTGGACTTTGCTTCTTCGCGTAAATTTGATTATCTGGTATACCCAACTATTTTACATTGGGAAGACAGAGCTACCGAGTGGTCAGCAAAGCCTGACAAGGTTGAGGTGAAAATAGTCGTTGTGGATGCAAAATCTGGCGCAGTAGTGAAGTCGGGTATTATCGATGGGAAAAGTGGCATCGCGACGTTTGGAGGAGACAAACCGCAAGATTTGTTACCACTTCCGATAAAAGAGTTCTTTACTGACATGCTTTAAACTGAAGAGCACAGTAAACCCGCCATGGGTAATTCTCAACATTTGGCACTGGATTGTGCGACTGGGTAGGACATGGCAAACGAGTGGAGGAAGACCATGAAAGGACAAGTCGTAGAATGGAATGACAGTAAAGGTTATGGCTTCATCTCTTCTGCTGATGGTCAACTGAGGGTGTTCTTCCATATTTCATCAGTTACAAATCGTGGTTACCGGCCTAAAAAATCGGATGGGGTTATTTACGACTTGGTTGAAGACAGCAAGGGTCGGCTCAATGCTCAAAATGTCGTGATTCCCGGTGCGAATGGATTTCCATTCACTGTATTGTTTGGCTTCAGTTTTTTGGTGGCAGCGACCGCTTCAATCATAGTGTTTAATGGAGAGCACCTACTGATCCCAGTTTATCTATTGATGAGCGTTTTCACCTATTTGATGTTTGCTTGGGACAAACAGGCTGCGCAATCCGGACGTTGGCGAACTTCTGAAAATACATTGCATATGCTGTCTTTGCTTGGGGGTTGGCCTGGAGCGCTATTGGCTCAGTTCCAACTGCGGCATAAATCTAGTAAGCAGCCTTTTAAGTTGATTTTGTGGATAACCATCATACTCAATGTAGCGGGATTTGTTTGGTTATTTAGCGAATCAGCGAGGAGAATCATTCAAGCTTTAATGTTCTAACCAATCTTTCAAGATATGGCGTATGTACAGGCAGTGAACTCACCGTGTTATAGTAATCTTTCGCTGACGATAACGAACTGAGAGAAGGGGCGGGCAAGGCTTTCCACCCGCCCCGATGCTAAACACCGCTTACTTCAGCGCGGCCAAAATGGTTTCGGCTTTACTTGCTTCAAATTGTTTTGGCTGTTCGACATTAAGCTCGGTGACGACACCATTATCGATGATCATCGCATATCGTTGCGAACGCACACCACCGAAGTTTCCGGTGTCCATTTCCAGCCCCAGAGCTTTGGTGAAACTTGCATCCCCATCGCCGAGCATCAAGATTTCCGAGGCGTTTTGAGCCTCTCCCCAAGCGTGCATGACAAAGGCGTCATTGACAGAGACACAGGCGATCATATCGATACCCGTGGCTTTGATTTGATCAGCAAGCACTACGTAGCCCGGTAGGTGTGCTTCGGAGCAAGTTGGGGTGAACGCGCCTGGAACCGCGAATAACACCACTCGTTTATTAGCAAAAAGCGTCTCGGTGCTGTGGGTTACCATACCCTCATCTTTCAGTTCACTGAGGGTGGCATTAGGTATTGCTTGGCCTTTCTGAATCATGTCCGCATTCCTTGTGTTATTTGACCCAATCAGTGTAGCGGTAAGAGCATAAACCGACCACTTATTTCAGATTTGCCAGGCAGGTTGTTGCAGGCCTGTGTGAGTTGAGTGATGGGCTTACTCTGGTTACCATAAGCGTTCATTTTTGCGTTAGAGAGTACAGCATGTCATTTCCACCTTGCCCAAATTGCCAATCAAACTATGTTTACCAAGATCAATCACTGCTGGTTTGCCCAGAATGCAGTTATGAATGGAATCCCGACCAAGTCGCGGAGGATGAGACGCTTTCTATCAAGGATGCCAATGGCACATTATTGGCTGAAGGAGATAAGGTGACGCTGGCGAAAGACTTAAAAGTAAAAGGCAGCTCACTGGTGTTAAAAATTGGTACCAAAGCATTGGTAAGACGCATTGTCGATGGCAAAGATCATCAACTCGATTGCAAAGTCGATGGCGCTGGCGAGATGATGATTACCGCTCAGTTTGTAAAAAAAGCCTAGGCCATGCCAGTAGCTTCAACTTTCAGGGCAGCATCACGCTGCCTCATTTGACTCTCCACTTATCTCACAGCTTATTCTTACTGTTTAAGTTTGTATAACCAGCTACAGTCAACATTTTTGGCAAAATCTGGATTTTTGTCATTTTGCGGCCACAATTTAGTAATAAAACTAACAATAATTAGTTCTAAATCATCAATTGGCGCTGTCTAAAATAACGCTTTTTTATAAGGATCATGAGCAATGCGAAATTTAGGATTTAAGACGTTGCTGCTTATTGCAATCATTGCTTTGGTGGTTGTCTCTGTCTCTACGTCGAGCTATGTGGCGTACGTTGAGCAACGAGACGACTTGGTTAATCTTATCACCAAAAGTAACCAAAACTACGTAGATGCAGAAGCACAGCAGATTGCCAACCGCTTGAATGAAAAGGTCGCTGGGCTGGAGAAGCTAGGGCAACGTTATGAAAATGAGCCTATTACCGGTGAGCCGCAAGACTTCATTGAAATGACCCACATATTTGCGGCAGCAATGAACCTCAATAGCTCTGTGGTTGCCTTTACCAATGGTGACGCCTATTGGAACCAAACGGCGAACACGTGGCCCAATCATAAGTTTGATGGCGATGTGACCACGCGCGGCTGGTACCAAGCAGGGCGCCGAGCCACCACCACTAGTATCACTGAACCTTATCTAGGCAGTGAAGAGGGGGGTATTTATTGGGTGTCGGTGGTGCGCAAAACCTTTAGTGGCATGATCTCCGTGGATATGCAGTTGGACTTTCTCAACGAAATCGTCAAATCGGCCAACCAAGTGGCAGGGAAAACCGCGTTCATCTTAAATCACGACGGCACCATATTGGCTTCATCCATCAAAGAGGTGAAGGCGGGTGATAAAACCGACCGTTATCCGTGGCTTGCTAATGTTGGACAGCAGGTATTGGGTAAAGAGAGTGCCAGTCTCGAAGCCACTGTGGGCGATAGCGAGAAACTGTTTTTCTCTCATCAGATCCGTATCGCTGATAAGAGCTGGTACTTACTGGTTGGCTTAGACAGTGAAGTGGTGTTCAGTGATCTGTCTGCTGCCAAGCGCAATGCGATTGTCACGGCTGTGATCGCAACCGTGGTCAGTATTATCGTGGCGCTGCTGATTTTGCGCGTGTTGTATCGCCCTATATTAGTGCTCAAAGAGACAGTCTTGAGCTTGAGTCAAGGTAATGGCGATCTGACTCAGCGCATTGAAGTGAAAACGGATGACGATCTAGGCCAGATTTCACAAGGCGTGAATGTGTTTATCGATAATTTACAATCGATGATGCTGGAGATTCGTCAGGTCACCGACCAGCTCAACGAAAATGTTGATCGAATGAAAGATCAAAGCCAACGCAACAGCGTGATCTTGCAAAATCATGTGCAAGAGACCGAGCAAGTGGTTACGGCGATTGAAGAGATGAACTCTACGGCGGATTCTATGGCTACTGATGCGGCCAACACGGCAGACCTGACCAATAAAGCCAATGAAGCCAGTGCTGAGTCAAAACGTACGGTGACCCAAGCGAAAGCCAATGTGCAGGAGCTGGTGGATGATGTCAGCGCTGCTTCGGAAAATGTGAATAAAATGGCATCGGAAACCGATGGTATCAATACCATTCTTGGTGTGATTGGCGACATTGCCGAACAAACCAACCTATTGGCATTGAACGCAGCCATCGAAGCGGCTCGAGCCGGGGAACAAGGACGCGGATTTGCGGTGGTTGCCGATGAAGTGCGCAACTTAGCCAGCCGTACCAAAACCAGTACCGAAGAAATTGAAGCGGCATTGGCGAGCCTACAGCGAGGCAGTCAGTCCGTGGTGAGTTCGATGGAAACCACCAAGCAGAAATGTGCACAAACGGCGGAAGGCGCAGGAGAGGTCGCGGAAAGCCTTGATGTGATGACTCAGTTTGTCGCCGATATCAATGACCTCAGTACCCAAATTGCGACCGCGGCTGAGGAGCAAAGCAGCGTGACCCAAGAGTTGAGTCGAAATATGGCGGCGATTAATGACATTGTTGGCGAGCTCGACAGCAATGGCCAACAGGCGCTAGAGGAGGCGCAAACCATCTCGGAGATGAACCAAACCCTGACCAGTATCGTCAGACGTTTCAAACTCAGCTAATCCACGTTGAAATAAAGGCGCATCATGCGCCTTTATTCGTTTTGCGATTGCAGTAAAAGTGCCGGTGTACGGCTGATGAACCACATCAAGCTGGCTGCTGCAAATACGGTTACTGCGGCGAGAGCGAACCCATATTGAGTCAGTCCCCATTTTGACAATAAGGCTATTAACACGTAGCTGATGCTTTGCATCGAGGTAGAGAACAGCGCCAATCCTCCGTCTACCCGCCCACGTTGACCAACGTCAATCCGATTGTGCATCCAGTTGGTACGAGCGATGCGATTAAGGGCGTTAAAGAAACCGAATCCCAGAGTGAACATCAACAAATGACTTGGATGCATGGCCAGGCTCATCCCAACTAAACTTAGGCCAACAGCGAACATCGAATAGAGCATAGTGGTCGGGTTTGGGCGTGACGCAAGGAGCCTTGATACCATCAACCCAGTCAGCAGCGACCCAAAACCAAAAGCCATACTGTAGCCAGCAAACCACTCTCCAGATACGCCAGTTTCAGCAAACCAGATAGGGACTAACTTGAGTAAGAATGTCAGGATTGGATAGCTTAAACACGAGAGCAACAAGAACGCAAAGAACTTAGGCTGCGCTGCAAAGATGCTTCGGCTCTGCGTGAGCTGAGTGAAGAAGGGTTGTGTGGTGGATTGAGTTAATTGGCGTTGATAAGGAGTGACGGCGTAACTTAGTCCAGACAAAGTCGAGGCCGCCGCCGCAAAGAATGCGAACTGTGCCACTCCCCAATGTTGAAGGAGTAACACTCCCAGCGCGCCAGCGCCCAACGTTGTGACTTGCATTACCACCTCTTGTTTACCCGAAATCGAGGCATATTCGTGGCTTTGGTAGTTCTCTTGGGTGAACGCATTATTGGTCGCCCAGGCAAGGTTACTCGAGACCCAAAACACTAGCTGTGCGCCGGCCAAAACCCACAAGTTTAATCCATCGATTGCCGTGCTCAGTAAGACTGACAGCGCTGCCGTGACTTGAACGGCTTGAACTAGAATGAGCAACTGCTTTCGTGAATGACGGTCTATCAGCGTCGCGAAAAAAGGGGTGAGAATAAAAGAAGTTAGTGTGCAGGCTAACGCCACTAAAGCAACGAATGAGCCAGCATCTGGTGTTTGCAGCATGATCCAAGGTAGCGCCATCATAAACAATCCAGAAGAGAGCCCATCGAAAAAGCGCCCGCTTAGATAGGTAGCGGTTTTACCCGTGAAAACAGTCATCATGATCTTTTCCTTGTGTCATTTCAGGTCTGACTGCTACTCTAAAACCTCAAGTTAACTTAAGGTAAAGTGTTTTTTTTGATTCGAGGAACGGAAATGGACTTAAGTGTTGGCCAAGTAGCGAAACGGGCTGGCGTTAATGTGTCGGCGCTGCATTTTTATGAGCAAAAAGGCCTGATTCATAGTTGGCGCAATCAGGGCAATCAGCGCCGCTATGACCGTAGCGTATTGAGACGAATTGCGGTGATAAAAGCGGCGCAAGAGGTGGGGCTAACCTTGGAAGAGATTGTTCAATCGCTTTCTCATTTGCCGAAACATCAAGCGCCAAATCGCCGCGAGTGGGAGCAAATGGCGTCGGGTTGGAAACAGATGTTAGAGCACCGAATTCAACAACTAAAAGCCTTGCAGCAAGACCTAGGAGGCTGTATCGGGTGTGGCTGCTTATCGATGGACTCGTGTGCGATTTACAATCCCAAAGATATCCGAGCCGAGACCTACCAGGGCAAGACGTTACTCAGTCATCCTGAAGAGTGGCTACAAGGACAGAGCGAAGCTAAGCAACAAGGGTAAGGTCAAAATACTAAAGAAGTTGCCAAACAATACCATAGAGGCCACTTTCGCCGGTTCGATATGCAATCGCTCGGCAAACAAGTAGTTCATCACTGCCGGAGGGAGCATGGTAAATAACACCATCATTTGAAGCTGCATAGTTGGCAAGGGGATAAACCAGTAAATAGCCGCAAAAGCCAATGCGCCGGTAAACAGTGACTGCAAGGTACACAACACGCCAATCTTAAGGCCGCTCAAGCGCATGTTGCACATTTGTGCGCCGAGTGACAGTAACATCACAGGTACTGCCGCTTGTCCGAGCAGCGCGGTCGCTTCGTACAGTGGGCTCCACACTTGAGTGCCTGACAAGTTGAGAAGGAGCGCTGCGGACGCCGCTAAGAAAATCGGCATCTTGATGATTTGTTTAAAAGGGTTACCCTCGCTAAGCAGAGCCAAGCCAAGGCTGATATGAATACAGGCGGAGACAACAAACAGTAACACCGCGGAGGCGAGAGCGCCGTCGCCGAATGTATAAGTAAACAGCGGGATAGCAAGGTTACCACTATTGCGAAACATGTGTGGCGGTGCCCAAGCTTTGAAACTTAGCCCAGACAAGCGGCAGATAGGAATCATTACCAAGCCGGGCAGCAATACTGCCACCAGTGAAGCACTGAGCAGTGGGACTTGTTCAAAGTCGAGCGGCATAGAGACCAATGAAGAAAAGACCAGAGCAGGCGTAAACGTATCCATGTTGATGCGATTGATTGGCCTAAAGTCAGGTTTTAACCATTTGCCAACCGAAAAGCCCACCAATACCAGTGCGAATACTGGAAACAGTATTCCTACGACTTGCTCAAACATCTTCCTTCCTGAGGCTGCATCTATTCCTTGCGTTCAAACTACCTGATTTATGGGCAATAAAACAGCAAAAATGGTCAAACGCTGCGTACCTCGTCAAACTGGTCGTCAGTAGTATTGATTATCCTGGAGCGGAACTTCGAGTTGGTTACTCTCTTGGCGCACTGGCGCCCCTATCATTTCATCGTAGGCGCTTTGCTGGCGCAACACTTGCGACTTAGCTTTAATTCGACAGCACTGCCGCTGCAAGTCGACGATTGAATGGGCTCTCAGAAATTGTCCCTTATCATCGGTCACATAATACTCTTCTCCGTCAACCAAAACTGACGCATGGTATAGCGCCATGTCCAGAGAATGAATCACAAGCTTATCCACGTAGAAGAACTGCTCTAGTTTGCTTAACGCCATTTTCATCATCTGTCCCTTATTGCCGTTGATGTCTGATTGGTTTTTTTGCGTATACAGGGCTGTTACGGGGAATATGATGAAAAAGATTAACTTAGTTTGGTTGAAGCGCGAGCCGCGCCTCAAAACGTTTTGGCCACCCATGTGCGCAATAATTGATCTGTTTTCATAGCGCCTGCGTAACATCCTTCGAAGCAACAAAACAGCTAACAGGAGCTTAGCTCCCAACTTAAGGATGGAATCATGTTTAAATACACACTATCACTTGCCGTCGCGTTCGTCGCACTGTTTGCCTACATCTTGCCAGCGCAGGCTCATGACCATGGTATGAAGGGTGACATCGTCGATGTCGCAGTTGAAAATGGCTCATTCAATACATTGGTTGCGGCAGTCAAAGCCGCGGGTCTTGTCGAAACACTCAAAGGCGATGGTCCTTTCACCGTGTTCGCACCGACAGATGAGGCTTTTGCCAAATTGCCAGAAGGGACCGTAGAGTCACTGCTGCTGCCGGAAAACAAGGATAAGCTGGTGGCTGTGCTCACTTACCATGTTGTTGCGGGTAAAGTGATGGCAGCTGACGTGGTCAAGCTAGACAAGGCGACCACAGTACAAGGGCAAGATGTGATGATCAAAACCATGGGCGGTAAAGTGATGGTCGATAACGCTAATGTGGTGGCTACCGACGTCAAAGCAAGCAACGGTGTGATTCACGTCATTGACCAAGTGATTCTTCCTAAGTAGCGCCCACCCACGCTACGTTCCCCTGGGCAAAGCTTAGCTTTGCCCTTTATTTGTTTATAAGGTACGGATAATGCAGCAACAAACCTTGAACGCCAAGCAAATTAACGACATGGAAAGTCGCTATCGAGCGCGACTGATCAACAGTTTAAGCGGATTTAAAAGTGCTAACTTGGTTGGAACGGTAGATAGTGATGGTCAGCCGAATCTCGCCATTGTGAGTTCAGTGACGCATATTGGTTCTAACCCGCCTTTACTCAGCTTCATTAGCCGTCCCAATTCGGTAGAGCGCCATACCTTAGAGAACATATTCCAAACAGGGGTGTTCAGTTTAAACTCGGTCGAGGCGGATTTCGCATCGCTGGCCCATCAAACCTCGGCTAGGTATCCAAAACAGCAGAGCGAGTTTGAAGCGGTTGGACTGACGCCGCACTATCACTCAGGCTTCGCCGCCCCATTTGTTTTAGAAAGCAACATCAACATTGGCCTTCGCCTTAAAGAGCATCACACTATCCAAGCGAACAATACGGAAATGGTCATCGGTGAGATTGAACACATTCATTTGCCAACTGGCATCATTAAGGCAGACGGCTATCTCGACATTGAGGCGATGGAGTGGGTCACTATCAGTGGTTTAGACAGCTACCACGTCACTCAACGCCTGTTTCGCTTGCAATACGCTAAGCCCGATAAAGCGTTAAAACCACTGTCGGTTGCGGGAGAGCAAGCGGAGTGGCCGAGTCGCAATGACGAACTTTGCTGACTCCAATCGGTAGCATGTACCAAGATCATTACTACGCCGGTCCGCTACTGCTGACGATATTTATGCAGCAGGTCGATGGGAATGTGGCAATAATCATTGGGGTTGCGGGTCAATCGATCTTGATGCTCTTCATCACTTTTCACGTAATTGCTCAAGGGGAGTATCTCGACCACAATTTTGCCTGCGTCGGGCCTTCGATTGAGATGCTGTCGAGCCGCTTCTAGGTGGTTTGGGTCCCGACTATAGATGCCAGTTCGATATTTCTCGCCCACATCGGGTCCTTGCTGATTCACGCTATAGGGATCGATAATTTCAAACAGATGGTCGATAAGCTGTTCAAGCGTCACGCGACTGGGATCGAAACGCGTTTTTACGCATTCAGCATAACCATCATACTCACCTTGTGTGGTGTTGCTGGAGCCATTGGCGCGTCCGGCTTCGGTTGTCATTACGCCAGGTAAGTGACGCATAAACTCTTGTACGCCCCACAAGCACCCACCCGCAAAATAGACTTCTTGAAACATCTGAATCTCCATCGTGACGTCATATCTCGCCCGAAGTGTGCCTGTAAAGCAATAGCGAGTCTAGAGGCGTGAAATTTTGCCGCTGTCTTTGGTCAAAATCGCGCGTATTCACGTAAAAAAAGAGAAGAAAAATCCATTAATCATAAACGACAAGGTGGTTACATGACGTTAAAGAAACGGCTTGAAAAACTCGCCCCTCACTTTGAATCTGGTGGTCGGTACCAAACTTTTTATCCTCTTTACGAAGCGGTCGCCACGATATTTTATACCCCGGGAATGGTCAATAAAGGGCAAACCCACGTCAGAGACAGCATCGATCTAAAGCGGATTATGATCATGGTCTGGTTAGCTACTTTTCCGCTGATGTTTTGGGGAATGTACAACATAGGTAACCAACCCGTGTTGGCGATGAGTAGCTTTTCACTAGAGCAGATCGCAGCCAATATTGAGCAATCCTGGCGACTCGATCTGGTGTTCGCAAGTGGTGAAGCAGTGCTAAACGCCAACTGGGTGGACAAGATGTGGTTGGGGGCTTGTTATTTTGTACCTGTCTACGCCACGGTATTTGTGGTCGGCGCCTTTTGGGAAGTGCTGTTTGCGACGGTACGCAAACACGAAATCAACGAAGGGTTCTTTGTCAGTTCCGTGCTGTTTTCACTCACATTGCCGCCGACGATCCCACTGTGGCAAGCGGCGCTTGGTATCAGTTTTGGTATCGTGGTGGCCAAAGAGATATTCGGTGGTACGGGACGCAACTTCCTCAATCCTGCATTGGCGGGGCGTGCGTTTCTCTACTTTGCTTATCCTGCGAATATGTCCGGCGCTAGTGTTTGGGTTGCCGCCGATGGCTATTCCGGGGCGACGCCTTTGAGCCAATGGTATGAGGGGGGCGTGTCCAACCTTATCAATCATTCCACAGGTCAAGCGCTAAGCTGGGGGGAAGCGTTCCTCGGTCAGATGCCAGGTTCGATGGGCGAAGTGTCGACGCTATTGATTGTGCTCTGCGGGTCGGTATTGATCGCAATGCGCATTGCCTCGTGGCGCATCGTTGTTGGCGTACTGGCTGGGTTGCTTGTTTCTTCTATGCTACTCAACTCTATAGGCTCTAACACTAACCCGATGTTCTCTATGCCTTTCTACTGGCATTTCGTTTTGGGTGGGGTGGCATTTGGTGCCTTCTTTATGGCAACGGACCCAGTGTCTGCCGCGTTTACCAATAAGGGTAAGTGGGCGTATGGCTTTTTAATTGGGGTGATGACGGTTGGAATACGCGTGCTCAATCCAGCTTACCCTGAGGGCATTATGCTCGCGATTCTGTTTGCCAATTTGTTCGCGCCACTGTTCGACCATGCGGTCAAAGAGGCCAACATCACTCGTCGTCAATCGCGCTATGCCAAGTAAAGTCAAAAAGCAGCACCTGCCTGAGAAGGTATGTGCTGCCTGTCAGCGTCCATTCACTTGGAGAAAGAAATGGCAAAGTTGTTGGGAAGAGGTGAAATACTGTTCGAAACGGTGTCGTAGCAAGCGTTAAATAGCCCGCTGTTACCATGGCAGCTCTTCGCCACTGTAGCTGTAAAAGCGGCCGCTGTTGTTGGGCGTGCTGCGCTCGATAATGGCGACCAAGTCTTCAGCAACTTTTTTTGGGGAGAACAACTTGCCTGGCGGCACGTTGGCTTGGAAAGGTTTGGAGAGCTGAGTGTCGGTTGTGCCTGGGTGCAGGGCAAGAATCACCCCTTTTCGCATTGTTCGACTCCATTCTATGGCAATGGTCTTAATGATCATGTTGAGCGCTGCTTTCGAGGCGCGGTAGCTATACCAGCCTCCTAAACGATTGTCGCTGATACTGCCGACTTTCGCCGATAGACAGGCAAGTTTAGGCGCGTTGCTTTTCTTAAGTGACGTCGAGAAGTACTTGGCCAGCAACAAGGTCGGAAGCGTGTTGCGGTTGAAGTTTTGGTAGAAGAAGTGGGTATCGACACTACTGAGGTTTTTCTCCGGTCCTTTGTCGCCATCGTGCAGAAAACCAACACAGTTAATGATCCAGTCTAGCTCGGTAAACGTTTGGCTCAAGTTAGCGACAGACGTTTCGCAGCTCGCATCGAGCTGATGCCACACGAGATTGGGCGAGGCGCTAGGCTGCGGTGGTGTTGAGCAGTAGGTGGTATGTAATTCAGCGTTTGGAAAGCGATGCTGACAATGCGTAACAATGGCTGCGCCGATACCACCGCTGGCACCGATAACTAAAATTTTCATGATCGGATCTCAGTCTTTTTTGAATGCGAGTAGCGAAATTGCTTTTCAATGTGACTAGGTACGTAAAACCAGCGTGAAGTTGTCAAATGGGCTGCAACAGTGTGATCAAGCGCATGGTTCTTGTTGTTGATCCCCTTCATTACGTCAGCAGAACCTCGATTGATACCAGCTTGGCGAATAGTGGTCTAAATTTATATGAGCAAAGTTTCGTATTTATGGGCGCGCTGAATGCAGGTTTGGTTAAAAAAACATTGGGCTTCAGGGATGGTCATCCTAGTGTTGACTGTCTCTGCACTGCTGTTTTATCAGCATAAGATACGCACTGAGGATCTGGTCGATGAAACGAAAATAGGCGTCTCATTAACCCCGCTCTCTGCGCCTTTTTTCGTCGCTGATCAAATGGGGCTATTTAAGCAGTATGGGTTGAATGTCAGTTTGTTGCCGTGCTCAAGCGGTGTGAGTTGCGCGGATCTTATGCTCAGCAGCGATGTCGACTACGCTACGGCCTCGGAATCTGTGGTGATGTTCAAAAGCTTTCAGCGGGATGATATCTTGCTGTTAGCGAGTTTTGTTGAGTCAGACAACGACCTGAAACTGTTGAGTTTGGTGCCTTCTAAAATCTCACGTGTGGCACAACTCGAGGGCAAGAGGGTAGGCGTGATAAAAGGCTCCGCCAGCGAATTCTATTTTGACTCGGTGTTAATTGGAAGCAACCTGCGTGACCTTAGGGTTGAGAAAGTGTATCTGCAACCAAAAGAGTTGGTTCCGGCGCTATTGGCTTACAATGTGGATGCGATTTCGGCATGGGAGCCGATGGGGTTTCAAGTTGACCTGCTGTCGGTTGCGCGTGTGCACAATCTAGGGATTGAAGGAGTTTATCAACTGTCGTTCAATCTTATTTCAAGACCGTCCCATCTCGAGTTTGCGGGCGATGAGCCGACCCGACTGCTGCAAGCACTACAAGACGCGATTGATTGGATAAAGGCCCACCCTGATCAAACCATGACTTTACTCTCCCAACGCCTCGAGGTGCCCGTTGAACAAATCGACTGGTCATGGGATGACTACGTGTTCCGCTTATCTCTGGGTAACTCACTGTTATCAAACCTACAACTGCAAGCACGCTGGGCAATTGATAGCGGCTTGGTCAGTAAATCGCCACCGGATTTTAGGCGAGTGTTTTACTCCCACCCTTATCAACAAATGCTCGCAGAGAGGAACTGACATCATGCTTGATTCGATGTTTAAGAAGATGTTTGTTTTATCAACGACCACCATGTTGTTGACTCTGTTTATTGTCGTGTCGTTCTCCAAAATCCATGCCGAACACAAATCTACCAAGGTCGAACTGGATCAAGTGATAGAGCTGCAATTAGCCGTTGATTTACTGCGTAGTCAACTATGGGCGTTTATGCAGTTTCGTGATAAAGCCAGCCTAGAGCAAGTTGAAATGGCGCAAGCCGAGCTAGACACTAAGTTGACCGCCTACAAACACGCAGACATTCAACTAGACAACCTGCTGCGCATGAACGCCGGTCTTCTTAACCTACTTGAGCAAGAGAAATCACTTTTCTTTGGACGCGCGCAGGGTGACAACCCAGCCCTCAACAATGCGCTCGATACCAGAGTATTGCTTCAATCTCGCTACAACATGATCGTACAAAATATGACCGAGGAGCTGGCATACATTCACAAGCAGGTTCTAAACAACAATACTCTTGGCCTCCAGCAGGTTATGCGCACTGCCGCCGTTTGGTTGATCGCTTGTTCACTCTTGGTCAGTGGCGTGGCTTGGCTGATTTTGTTCCGCTTTAAATCTGGCGCCGGGGCGATCAAAAAAGCAATATTAAACCTTGCCAGTGGTCAGCTTGATACCAAGGTAGAAGAGGTGAAAATGGACAGTGAGTTCAAAGTGATCTCTAGCTTCTTCAATCAAATGACGGTCTCATTGCGTCAATCGACAGTCACCAAGAAAGAGTTGGAAGAGGAGGTGAAACGTCAAACCAAACAACTGCAAAGCAAGCAAGAGCAACTGCTGTTTCTGTCTGAACACGACCCACTCACCAACTTAATGAATCGACGCGCATTCGATAAACAAGTCGAGAGCTCTTTGGTCAAGGCCAATCGAACCCAGCGTAAACTGGCGATCATGTTCTTAGATCTCGACGGCTTTAAACAAGTTAATGATACCTACGGCCACAATGCGGGCGATCTGGTGCTGACAACAGTAGCGCAGCGGCTCGAAGAGTGTATTCGAGAGTCTGACTTTGTTGGGCGCTTGGGCGGTGATGAATTTGTGGTTTGTCTCGATTTGTTGAACAACTTCGATATAGTGGCGCGCAAGGTGGAGCAAATCCAGAGTGCGATTCATCAACCAATCCATTTCAATGATCGCAGCTTGCAAGTGAGCGCCAGTATTGGCGTAAGCTACTATCCCGATGACAGTAAGAACAAAGAGACCCTAATGAGCTTGGCCGATGAAGCCATGTATCGAGCCAAAGAGCAACCGCGCGAACCAGTAGAGGATCAGTTGGACAGTGAGTCGCCAGCCGACGATATTAATGTTGTTAGCTTACATGGCAGCAAACATTAACCCCCAGTCAAAAAACAACAGTGTAAAAATTAGTTAACACTGCTTTATCACGGGTATTTTCTGCCCCCTCTCGACATCAATATCAATAATCGACATCTTATGCGGGTTTGATCTGCGCCTATTTCGCGGATCGCAAAGGGATAGGAAGTCTACAATGGATAAAGAACATAGCTTGCGCGAAAATTTGCTCGCGCTATTACTCGGTAGTGCCTTGGTTTCTCTGGGCGTTATCTTTTTCAACAAAGTGGGTTTGTTGACCGGTGGAACCGC
Source organism: Vibrio sinaloensis (assembly GCF_023195835.1). Taxonomy (NCBI): domain Bacteria; kingdom Pseudomonadati; phylum Pseudomonadota; class Gammaproteobacteria; order Vibrionales; family Vibrionaceae; genus Vibrio; species Vibrio sinaloensis. The sequence goes on from NZ_CP096200.1 coordinate 1,068,579, forward strand.
TGGTCTGGCGATTTTTCTAACCAAAATCAGTGATTTCAGCTTTGGTCAGATCTTTTTTGCCCTTAACCTGCCGTTCTACATTCTATCGGTAACGCGCATGGGCTGGCGTTTTACCCTCAACACCTTTGTGGCGGTAACCATCGTATCCTTCGCGGTTGACCACCTCCACCATGTGATTGAGATAGCGCGCATCGACCCATTCTATGCGGCGTTACTTGGTGGAGGCATGATAGGCATTGGTATGCTGGTGATCTTTCGCCATAAGATGAGCCTGGGTGGCTTTAATATTCTGGCGCTGTTTTTACAAGAGCGATTTGGTATTCGAGCCGGCAAAGTGCAGATGGCACTGGATTGCACTATTGTGATCTTGTCGCTATTTATTGTCGATATCTCGATCATTCTGCTGTCAGTGATGGGCGCGGTAGCAACCAATCTGATACTGGCGATGAACCACAAGCCGGGTCGCTATCAACCCCAACCCACCACCGCTTAATCAATAATAAAGGCTTAGCCAAATCGGCTAAGCCTTTTTTTATGGTTGAGTCATCGATTAAAGATCTACCACTGCATTAGAAAATGAAACGCCAGATTGACGATGCCCGTGCGGGATGGCCATAAACCGAACGTCAAAGTAAACAAAATAGTAATCAAGCTATCAATTAGGCGTAATTCGCCAAAGGTAGGAGATATTCACCATGCTTATTGATGGTTTTTTCGTAGTATGGATTTAAGTGCCTGAAAGGATTGGTTTTATTTTTGGAATCATTCTTGCTGAACCGTTTTGTCTTCAATCAGAGTGTTGATGGCGCATCGCACTTGAGAATCCATACAGGATTCATATAAAAGTCATCGTGACAATGGATAGTTCTGCGCATATTGGTGTCCAAGCTCTGTTCACACGTATAACAACCATAATAACGTTCTGATTTTTGAAGATTATTTAAATAATGACAAACGGATAAGGAATTCACATGATGATCAAGCCGTTACGTTGGCTACTGCCGTTGTTGATTTTAGCTGGGGCTTACGGAGGTTACGCGGCGATTGCTTCAAGCGCACCTGAGCCTCTCGACAACAAACCACCTAAAGCGCCGCCATCGGTGCAAGTGATTCAAGCACAATCAAGCGACCATCGCGTTGTCATAACCGGTCATGGCGAGTTAAAGCCGGTTGAAGTGACGCAGCTTTCGGCTCAAGTGTCGGGGGAAGTCACCAGCTGGCACCCCAACTTTGTTGTTGGAGGGGTGGTCAAGCGTGGCGAGGTGCTGTTTACCCTCGAAAGTGACAACTATCAGGCAGCGGTGCTGCAAGCAGAGGCGGAGTTAGCGGTGGCCCAAGCAGCACTTATCGAAGAGCGTGCGCGCGCCGAAGTCGCCAAGCGTCAGGCGCGTAACTTGCCAAAACAGCAAGTGACGGATTTGTATCTGCGTAAGCCACAATTACTCAGCGCTCAGGCGCAGTTGAAATCCGCTCAAGCGGCGTTAAAACGCGCCAAACGAGATCTTGAAAACTGCCAAGTTGTGGCTCCCTATGATGCTTTAGTGGTTGAAAAATCGATTGGTGTTGGCCAGTTTATTTCCGCTGGGAGTCATGTCGCGACGCTAAATAATGTCGAAGCGGGCGAGGTGCACATCCCAATCGCCGGCTTTGACAGCGAGTTTCTGCCGGTGAGTTTTGTTGGCCAACCCGCTCGCGTTATTCAACGTGGAATCACGGCAACTCAGCGTGATGGCTCGATTGATAGGGATCTCGGTATCGTAGACAGTAGCACGCGCATGACCAGTTTAGTGGTGCGAGTCGATAATCCTTACGCTATCGATAGTGAGCAACCTCCAATGCAATTTGGCTCCTACGTTGAAGTTCAGTTTAGCGGTAAGGAACTCAAGCATATCTATCGCTTGCCACAAGAGTTGGTCAACAATCGCCAAGTTTGGGTGGTAAACCAAGACAACCAACTTGAACCACGAACGGTCAATGTGCTGCGCGCCGAAAAAGAGTTCATGTTGATCAATCAAGGTTTGCAAGATGACGACCAAATCGTCCTTACGGTGCCCGAATACCCTCAGCAAGGACTAGAAGTCACGATCAATCATACGGACAGCGAGCAACACGCCCAGGATTAACAGATGGAACAGACTAAACAGACAGGCTTAATTGCCTATTTTGCCAACAACCCGGTCGCGGCCAACTTGTTGATGGTATTTGTGCTGATAGTGGGCACGGTGAGTTTCTTCTTTATTCAGCGCCAGATGTTTCCCAATATTGAAGTGAACTACATCAATGTGAGTGCTCAGTATCCGGGCGCTTCTCCACAAGAGGTGGAAGAGAGCATCCTGATCAAGCTTGAAGAGTCGCTCAAGGATGTGACGGGGATTAAACAGGCGATTTCTAGCGCTTATCGTGGCAGTGGCAACATCGAGCTTGAGATTGATGTGGATGAAGACATTGACGATGTGCTGGTCAAGGTAAAGCAGAAGATTGATTCCGTCTCCAATCTACCTGCGGGTATGGAACCGATTCAAGTTTATCAGTATGAATTTCGGCAAGATGTTATCGAAATGGCGCTGGTGGGCGATCGGGATCTACTGGAACTCAAGCCGATTGCCAAGCAGATTGAAAACGAGTTGCTGCAACTGGGCAACGTCGCGTTAGTCGATTTGGGCGCGCCTGACTACGAGATTGCGATTGAGGTTGAGCCTCGAATGCTACAAAAATACAGCTTAACGCTTAATGATGTGGTCAACGCCATTCAGCGTTATTCCGCTAACTATTCAGCAGGAGAGGTGAGAACCAACGCCGGCATGATCTCGGTGCGGATCGAAAACCAATATTACCGCGGCGAAGAGTTTCGCGACATCCCGGTTAAAATCGGGGCCAATGGCGGCAAAGTGCTTCTCCAAGACATTGCGACCATCAAAGACGGATTTACCGAAGAAGATCGTTACTTTAAGTATTCAGGGCAAAATGCCATCTATCTATCGGTGAAGGCGACCAAAGATCAAAACATGGTCGCGGTGGCCGAGTCGGTCAAAGCCTACATTGCGCAGAAAAACCAGGCGCTGCCGAGCGATCTGCAAATTAAAACCTTGGTCGACATGACCTACTATCTCAACGCTCGTCTCGACATGATGTTGAAGAACTTACTGCAAGGTGCGGTGTTAGTGGCGCTGATGCTAAGTTTGTTCTTACGAGTTAAGTTGGCGATGTGGGTGATGATCGGGCTACCGGTCTGTTTCCTTGGTGCCGTGATGCTGATGCCTGCGATTGGCGTGAGTATCAATATCGTCTCGCTGTTTGCGTTTATCATGGTGCTGGGCATCGTGGTGGATGATGCGATCGTCATCGGTGAGAGTGCCTACAGTGAGATAGAGAAAAAAGGTGGCGGGGTTGAAAACGTGGTGCGTGGCGTGAAACGAGTAGCAACGCCAGCCACCTTTGGGGTATTGACTACCATGGCGGTATTCGCGCCATTTTTGATGTCAAAAGGGATAGAGCGTGCCTTTTTCTTTGGTATTGCCTCTATCGTTATTCTTTGTCTGCTGTTTAGTTTGATTGAATCTAAATTGATTCTTCCGGCGCACCTTGCGCACTCTAAGTTTGACCCGATCAAGCAGGGCAGTTGGCGCGAACGTTTCAATACACGCTTCTTCCGCTTTATCAATGGCCCTTACAAGCGCTTTATCGAGTGGTGTACCCATTGGCGTTGGAGTGTGCTGGCCGGTTTCGTGGCGCTTTTGACCATTAGCGTGTCGTTGGTGTTGGCCAACTACGTACGTATTGTGCCATCGCCCAAAGTGCCGCATGACTTTCCGAACATTAAACTAGTGATGAATGACAATATCTCAAGCCAGCAGACCATTGAAGCGCTGAAGCTTATCGAATCAACCGTGCTTGAGGTCGACCAGGAGATCGAGCAACAGACCGGGCAAAAGATGGTACGCGACATTCTGACCTTCAGCCAAGGACGCAAAGAGGGCTCGTTGGTGATTCCGCTGGTTGACGAAGAGTTGCGTCCGTTTGACACTTTTGAACTGGCGAGACGCTGGCGTGAACGTATTCCGACCATTCCCGGGATGAAGACATTTACTGTCTCGGACAACGTCAACGATGACGGCAAAGGCGATGAGTTTGGTTTCTTGCTTTATGGCTCAGACATCGACTCGCTCAATAGTGCTGGTAGAGCGCTCATCGTCGCATTGCAACAGCAGCGAGGGTTGTTCGATATCTCTTCCTCGATTGACTCAGGTAGCCAAGAGGTACAGCTCTCGCTGGCGCCAGTTGCCTATAACCTAGGGCTAGACCTGTTTGATATTGCCACTCAAGTGGGCGGCAGTTTCTATGGTGGCGAGGCGGAGCGGGTGCTGCGTGACGGTGAAGAAGTTAAAGTCATGGTGCGCTATCCAAAGCTGACCCGTGAAGCCTTCTCTTCGCTGCGTTACGCAGTGATCACAACCCCGGAGGGCAAGAAAGTGATGCTCGGCGACGTGGTTGAGATTGACCAAAAACCGGGTGTGAGCAGTATTCGCCGTGAGCAGGGGTATCGCAGCGTTTATGTTTACGGCTCGATTGATGAAGAGCTGGTGGAGCCGAATGCCATTGTCGAGCGTGTTTCCGACGAAATCATTCCCGATATTTTGGCGGATTATCCGGGTGTGAAGAGCGAGTTGGGCGGCACGATTGAAGAGCAGCAAGCTCAGCAAAATGAGCAGATCATCTTCTTTGTCGCTGGTATGATCTTGGTGTATATCCTGTTGGCGGTGCCACTAAAAAGCTATACGCAGCCACTGATTATTATGTCGGTGATCCCGTTTAGTTTGACAGGGGCGATATGGGGACACTATTGGTTTGGACTCGACCTGAGCATGATGTCGACCTTTGGTCTGATAGCGGCCGCTGGTGTGGTGGTTAATGACTCACTGGTGATGACTGATTACGTCAATCAAGTTCGGCGCGAAGGGGTAGGCATTAAACAGGCGGTGATTGAGGCGGGTTGTGCCCGCTTCAGAGCGATCACCTTAACATCGATTACCACGTTTGTTGGGGTGTTGCCAATTATGTTTGAAACCAGCTTGCAGGCACGTTTTGTGATTCCAATGGCAGTGGCTTTGGGCTTTGCGGTCTTGTTTGCGACCTTGCTTACCTTGGTCTTAGTGCCGTGTTTGTACCTTATTCTTGAGGATATCAAGGCGCTATTTGGCAAGCTTAAGCATTGGCTGCCAAGGCGCAATAGCACAGCGCACTCTTCTGTATAAATGGCAAAGCGGGCGTCAAGCCCGCTTTTTTTGTGAGTGTAGCCGAGTCGCGGCTATATTTGTTGGTGTTTGCGCACTAGCCCAAAATCAGCCAACACCGCGTAGGCTGCAGGGATCATAAACAGTACCAGCAAGGTTGAGGCGAAAATGCCAAACACGATAGAAATCACCAATGGCTGAATGACTTGAGCTTGTAGACTGGTCTCTGTAAGCAGTGGCAACAAGCCTGCGGCGGTGGTCATCGAGGTGAGGAATACCGCTCTAAAGCGCTCGCGGCTGGCTTTCACCACAGAGTCATGCACGCTATCGCCCTCATCAACGTGGTGACGTATGTATTGCACCAACAATATCGAGTCGTTGACCACGATCCCTGCCAATGAGACAAAGCCCATCATACTTGGCATGCTGAGCGAGTGCCCAAGCAGAATATGCCCCCACACAACACCGATAAAGGCGAGCGGAATGGCAAGCATCACCACAAAAGGTTCCAAATAGCTGCGGAACTGATAGCTTAAGATCGCAAACACACCAAATAGCCCGAGCAGAAATCCTTTACCCATCGAAGCACCTGTCTCTGCGGTATCTTTCGCTTCGCCCTCAAAATCAAAGCGTAAACCTGGATACTTGGCCATCAGCTTTGGCGCTTCTTGGTTTTGAAACTGGGCAATGATAGCGGTGGAATTGGCTTTGGTATTGTCGATATCGCCAAACACACTGATGGTACGTAAGCCGTCGATGCGTTGAATACGCACGTAGTTTCGTTGAAAGTCGAGGGTCGCGATGGTGGCCAGTGGCAGTTGACTGCCATCGGGCAGGATAATCGGAAAGTTTGCCAACTGCTGTAAGTCACCCGCTTGCACTTTGTTAAGGCGCACTTCAATCGAAATATTCTCAACCCCCACTTGGATTTCGTCTGCAGTTTGACCGAAAAATGCCGCGCGAAGTTGATTCGCTATCAACTGACCATTCACCCCGTAACTCTCGGCGCCGGGGCGAAGTTTTACCAACACTTCTTCCTTACCCATGCGCATATCATCGAGCACGCCGTGCACCCCATCAAACTCATTGAGATATTGCTGAATGTCAATGGAAGCGGCTTTTAAGGCGTCCAGATCGTCATGTTTGGCTCGAATCTCTATCGCTCGGCCACCAGGGCCCATGGTCGGCTGCTTAAAGACCAAAGATATCGGGTCTGCCAGCTCACCGACGTCCTCACGCCAAGCGGCGATAAACTCATCGATGATGGTGTTTCGACTCTCAGCGCCAAGCAGGTCAAGGCGAACCGTGGCGATATGAGGGCCAGATTCATTGGCATCCGCATTGGCATTAAACTGACTGGTCACATGCTCAATCAGCGGCGTGCCGTTTTCGAACTGCTGTGTCCGCTCTGCGCCAAGCTTGTGCGCTGAAGCGACGATGTGATCCACCACGGCTTCGGTTTGGGAAAGCGACGAACCTGGCGGCAAAATAATCCGCGCTTCGGCAATGTCGCCATCTAACTCTGGGAAGGGCTGAAACTTAAGCAGTCCCCCAGCAATAGTGGCAATTGAGATGAGCAGTAAGGCCAAAACGCTACCCAAAAACGCGTAGCGATACGCCACCACTCGCTCGACGCCGTTGACCAGGCGAGTGTTACGAAAATGCTCGAAGCGAGTAAGTAGGGCTTGCTTAAATTTGGCACTTGGTTTGTCGCGCTTTTCTTTGTGCAGTGAATGGGATAGATGGTTAGGTAGAATCAGAAAGGCTTCGACTAGGCTTAGCGTCAGCACTAAGATCAATACCTGAGGGACGGCTTTAAGTACTGCTCCCATTTCACCTTGCAAGAACAGCAAGCTACCAAAAATACACACGGTAGTGAGGAAAGAGGAAATTACCCCGGGCAGAACTTTCTTGACCCCTTTAATCACTGCATTATCGATATCCTCTCCCCGGTCGAGATGGGCGGCGATCGACTCTGCGATTACAATGGCATCGTCCATCATAATCCCAATCGCCATCAGCAAGCCGACGAGGGACATGATGTTAATGGATAGGCCCAGTTGCGCCATCAAAAATAGGCCACCTAGGAAGGCAACGGGTAGTCCCGCCGCCACCCAAAATGAGTAGCGCAGCGTGAAGAATAACCACATGGTGGCAAATACCAATACGATACCTTGCCAGCCGTTGCGCACCATCATTGTCAGGCGGTCCCAAAGTACTGACGACAGGTCGTTGGTTAGCTCAAGTTTCACGCCGGCAGGAGCAATCGCTTGCTGGTCGGTAACGAATTGAGCCACGCGATCCTTGATTCTCAGTGCATCATCTTCTTTGTTTTTGCTTACTTTAAGCAGTGCGGACGGGTGGCCATCAAACAGGACTTTCTGTTCGTCTAACTCAAATCGGTCGGTGATGGTGGCGATGTCTTTTAGACGAATCAACGACCCATTGGCACCCGAGGCAACCACGATGCTCTCCAGTTGCTGCGGTGTGGTGCGGCGCTCATCGAAACGAATCAGAAAGTTTTTATCTGGCGTTTCCACATTACCACTAGGCAGTTTGATGTTTTGTCGTCCAATTTGATCAGCGATATCAACCACACTTAATCCAAGTTGGCGAATCGCTTGAGTATCGAGCTCAACGCGATATTGGTGGTCGGAAAAGCCCGCCACATCCACCAAAGAGACATCATAATCAAGCTTTAACGTACGCTTAAGTTGTTCTGCGTAGGCTTTTAGCTCGGGCCAAGAGGTGTCGGCGGTAATGGCAACATCAACGACAGGTTCATTCCAATCCAACTCTTGAACCACGGGAGACTCAATTTGTTGAGGAAAGTCATTGATTGAATTGATCTGCGTTTGAACGTCGACCAACATACGACCAATATCGGCTTTTTCATTCAGCTTTAGGATCAGGCGAGCCGAGCCTTCGATCGCTTCACATTGGGTTTCTTCTATGTTGGCCAACCCATCAACGGCATCTTCCATGCGTACACATAAACTCTCCTCAACTTCTTGCGGTGATGCGCCAGGATAGACGACGCCTGCCATGATGTACGGAGGGTCAAACTCAGGAAAAGTTTCGCGTTTGATATTAGGCAGTGAAGTGATCCCCAATAGCAGCAGAGTCAGCATCAATAAGTTGGCGGCGGTGGGATGCTTGGCGAAAAATCGAATCATTACAATGACTCCTGTGCAGTACGCTCAGACTGTTTAAGCGACATACCTTCGATAGCAGGCAGCAAGTCGTTGAGGATCAAGCGTTGACCTTGTTCAAATTCGCCGTCGATGACCACTTGATTATCACGACGATACAAAACCTGTACTGGCTTTATTGCTAAGGTGTTGTCTTCGGTCATCAGATAAATTTTGTCACCGTGTAGAGCGCGCTCAGGGATCACCCAGCTAGGGTTGGATTGTCCTTCAATGACTGCTCGCACAAACATGCCATTGACCAATGGAGGCGCGTCAGCCGGGTTGAGTTGACGATAGTCTTGCTCTATTTCCAGAATCACCCCAGCCGTCGCTTGGCTCGGGTCGACTGTTTCACTGATGCGGCTCACTTTTGCTGGCCAACTTGCTTGAAGGTTGCCACTGCTCAGCTCAATGCTCGCATCGATAAAGGTCATATTCGGTTGAGGGATTCCGGATTCATCGCGATGAATTTCGCCAATACTTGAAGCTAGAGTCTGCATGTCATGTATGGATAGCTGCGCTTCGACCTCCATCATATTGATGCCGTGGGCGGTGACCATGGTTTGCTGCAGGTTGACCACTTGATCCTGCTCGATATCGACATGAGCGATGCGCAAATCATAGGGCAGTGTGATAATGGTTTTATTCAGCGAGCGCTCTGCTTCACTGACTTTGGAAGCATTGACTTTAACCAGTGCTTCGGCGACGCGCTTCTCATCCGGGATTAGGGCGATCTGGTTTTCAATGTCCTGCACCAGCTTGCGTTGCGACAGGGCGCTTTGCTGCTGCTGGTCAACATCTGATTGAGAGGTTAAGCCTTTTTTTCGCAGGTTGGTTTTGCGTTCTAGCTCTTTATTGGCGATCTCCAAACGGCTGCGTTCAATACTCAATGTCTGTTTTAGGTTGGCTTGTTCTTGAAACAGCTTAGCCAAAGAGGTTTGAGCCGACTTGTAATCTGCCTGGGCTTGCACCAGTTTGAGTTCATAGTCGAGCGGGTCGATGCGCAGGATCTCAGTTCCCGCTTTAAGCATTTGGCCTTTTTCCAGTTTTGGGTGGCGATAAACCACCTTGCCTGTCACTTCAGCAATCGCTTCCCACTCAACTTTTGGTGTGATTTTGCCAAATCCGATCGCGACAGGTGCGATGGCGCGCAGTTCAAGGGGCATGGTATCCACCAAACGGGCGCGGTCTCCCGCAGGTTTGACGGGCAGATCGGGTTTGAGTTTAACCGCCATCACCAGTACCAATACCCCAACGGCGAGCGCTGGGAAAAATAGCAGTTTTCTATTGATTTTCATTGTGATGCGTCCTGATTGTCGTGAGTTTGAAGAAATCCATGCTTCATCAAATTAATATTGTGTTCGAGAAGTTGGGTTAAAAAGCGCTCATTGAGTTCGATGCCGTGGATGGCGAGCAGCGCGGGTGGCGCAATGAATGGAAAAACCATCAAGCTGATGTATGACACTCGGCAAAGGCTTGGGTCCGCATCAGCGCGTAAAATGCCGCTGCTGACCAATCGCTCAAACATCACATGTTGCATCGGCTGAGTGATGTCGACAAAGACCTTTTCAAGCAATTTCCTTTGGGTTTCAGAGGGGTTCATATGCATCACTTGCGCGACCAAACGCGGAAACTGCGGCACCTTAATCATCTCGCGGTAGTAGGTTTTCATTAGCTCGATAAAGTTCTGCTGCGAGCTCTCTTTGAGCAGGATTTGCATCTGACGCTTCATCGGCGCCAGCGTTTCGCGGAGCATGGTTTCGAACAAGCCCTCTTTAGAGCCAAAGTAGTAACGAATCATCGCGGCATTGACGCCTGCACGTGTGGCGACCAGCCGAGTCGACACCTTGTCATAGGGCATCACAGTAAACAGCTCTCTGGCGTGATGAATCAGTTGCTCGCGCACATCGATGGTCGCGCTGGGGCGTCCCGCCTTACGGTTAGATGGTGTCACACGGCCTCCTCAAAAAATTAATCGGATGATTAATTATAGTGGGCTGCCTCATAGCGCGATATGACAATAATTAACCGATATTTAATCAAGTGGATAATTAATTGGTGCGATGTCACAAATCTCTGTTTTGAAGCGTAAAGAGGCGCGAATCGCGCCTCATCAGTTGGATTAGGAATTTGAACGTCTCATCATGCCGCGATGAGACTGAAATTCTTGCTCGTCAATGAGTTGATCTTGGTTAGTGTCGATGCGCTCAAACATCAATTCACTTTGGTTACTGTTTTTCATCAATCGACCTTCGGCTTGGCGTGCTTGCTTTTTCGCTTGCTGAAAGTCAGCGAACTCTTGCTGAGTGATCACGCCGTCTTGATTTAGGTCGATATCGGAAAAGAGGGGGGGTTGTTGCATGCTCATCGGTCCGTTTCCTTTTGCGAGTAGGGCAAAAGGTAACGAAAACACAACCAGAGTGAGCATCGCTGAGACGATATAACGGTTCATGGCATCCTCCGATGACTTGGGGCTCACTATAATTATACAACCCAGTAACCATGATAAATGTAAGGTTATGTAAAGATGCAGAGAAGAGCCAGTCGACTCTCACTGCTAAGACAAAAATGTCCTCACTCTTGAGTTGGGCGATATTTTGCAGTCAGTTGATCTATGGTGATCGGGCGTTCAATTAAGAAGCCTTGTAGTACGTCGCAGCCATAGCTCTCTAACACGCTTTTTTGCGCCTCGGTTTCTACCCCTTCGGCGACCACACGCATTTGCGCCGACTTAGCGATGGCGAGAATGGCTTTAACTAACGAATCACTGTGTTCAGATGTCACCATTTTATCAACAAAGACTCGGTCCACTTTGAGTTCGTCTAGTGGCAAGCTGCTGAGGTAGCTCAGAGAAGAGTATCCGGTACCGAAATCATCAAGAGAGATGGTAAACCCGAGTTCCTTCAATTGGCTGATAATCGGCCCTGCCTTAGGCAAATCACTGATCAGCACATTCTCGGTGATTTCTAGCGTGATGCGATGAGTCGGCAGATTGTGCTTGGCAACTATGGTACTGAGCTGACGGGTAAACCCAGCGCTCATCAGTTGCACTGGTGAGATATTTACCGACAGCATGGTAGTGCAATCTGGAGAAGGGAACAGGCGGCTGAATTCTTCACAAGCGCGATCCAGTACAAATTGGCCCAGTTCCCCAATTAAGCCAATTTCTTCCGCCAGAGTAATAAACTCCAACGGAGAAACATGACCCAATTGACGGTTGTGCCAGCGTAGTAGAGCTTCAACGCCGTAGAGCTCGCCTGAGCCCGCATAGACCTGCGGCTGATAAACCAGTGACAGTTCACCACGCTCTATTGCGCCTCTTAATTCACGCTCGAGCATAAAGTCATACTGCACTTGTTTGTTGATCGAGGAATCGAAAAACAGGACATCGCCTTTCTGACGCGCTTTAGACTTATAAAGCACGATGTCGGCTTTGGAGATCAGCTGTTCAGGATCGTCACCATCATTGGGGAACATAGACACACCAATCGAGCAACTGGCGAACAGCACTTTGCCATCAATGACAAATTGTTGCTTGAATACGCTCTTGATGTCTTCCACCTTGCTTTGTGTTTCGCCGATATTGTTCAAGCCAGCAAAGCAGAAGATAAACTCATCACCACCGAATCGAGCAACAAAATCATTTGGCCCCATAAAACTTTCAAACTTATGTCCTATTTCACTCAAGAGCCGGTCACCCGCGCTGTGGCCATAAAGGTCGTTGACCTTTTTAAAGTCATCTAAGTCAACAAACATGACCGCCAACTGCTGACAGTGCTCGGTGGAGTATGCGATGCCTTGGGCGATCTTCTGATGCAACTTGGAACGATTGGGCAAACCGGTCAGTTCATCATGACTGGCAAGGTATTCCAGTTGGTCTTTGGTGGTTTGTAGGCTGGAGAAGTCTTGATTGATCCTACGCTCAAAGCGTTTGAACCTTTGCGCGATCATGCGGCTCAAGGCGATAGAGAAAATGCCGACAAACAAGGTGGTACTCAGACCAATAATGACCATTTGTTGCAGGCTTTGTTGCTGCTCATCTTTCAGCGCTTCTTCGCGCTGAGCGATAAAGCGCTGACTGAGCTCGTCATAGACGCCGGCGCCAATGCTCCAGCCCCAACTTTGGTCTTGAATGACGTAACTAGTCTTGGCTAGGTTTTCTAGCTCTGGTGGACCTGAGGGGGCAATATAGCGAACAAACTCTTCATTCGCCGACATCAAAGCTTTGGCACCTTCAATATTGGCTTCACTCCCCACATTGAGGGCATTCTCACCGAGTAAATTGGGATTGACATGCGATAATATCGTGCCATCTCTATCAAGCACGAACACATAGCCATAATCGCCAAAACGCAGATTGGTTAACCAACCAAGCACGGTTTGCTTGATGTCATTCTCTACGTCAACCACATAGTCGCCAGTACCAATAAACCAATCGTAGGGTTCGAAGTACTTACCAAAACCGATTTTCTCAAACTCTTTGTTTTTGTTGTCGGGTTTAACAAACCACCAGCGATAAAATGCCTCACCTTGGGCTTTGACGACTTCTCCCATTTCGCGAACGATGTAGCTGCCTCGCACATCTTTAAAATCCCACAGTGATGTTCCTTCAACGCGCGGCAATAGCGGGTGCATGACACTGAGACCATCGGTCTTATAGATAAAAAAGTAGCCTCTGCCGTTGTTAAAACGGATATCACGCAGCGCGTCGGTAATCAACTGAGTGACTTCGGCTTCTGATTTGTCTTTGTTACTCTCGTAGAGGCGGGTCGCGATGTTGTGTGCTTCATAAATGCGCGCTTGAATGGTGCTTTCTAACTGTTGCTCGGTTTGAGCTCTGGCATGAGCAATTTGCTGCTGAACGTACTCGACGCGATTGGTCAGCGTGACATATTGGCGCTGCTCTGAATCTTCCCTGAGCGAAAGTAGCTCTTGCTGTGAGCTAAGCAGCTGATCTCTCGTCGCAATTGCGACCCAAACCAATGTGAAAATCGCGACAATTAACGCTGGGGCGTAGGTGATGAGATTGAGTAGCTTCTTGTCGGTTAACGTGGTCATAGAGCTCCGCGCATCAGGCAAATAAGTATTTGTTCTAGTTATAATGATGGATTACTTTATTACACTCATATTAGCTTTTGGTCGATAAAAGTGAAAATTTGAGTCTCGCAAGCTGCTTTTTGCATAAATTTGAAGCGGCGTCTTATTTTTGAGATAGAAAAGCTTAGTCATTGTTTTGTTGATCGCGTGTTTTTCTTGCCACTGGGTATTTTCAACCATACTTGATGAAAGTATTGTAAAAAGGTGATGGTGAGTGAAGCGTGTACTGCTTTGGTTGATGGTATTTACCCCGACTGTGCTGTGGGTCGGGTTGACCTTTTATGAAGCCACATGGTGGATTGAAAACTTGGTGGCTTTTCCAGCGCTATTTCTTATTGTGAACTTAGTGCTAATGCTACTTATGGCGGCGCTGCGCGCATGGGCGCCAGCGGTGCTGTGCGCGCTCTTTTGCAGCGCTTTTTTCTTGCTTAGCCCGAAAACGCAACAAAGTTTGGTGGCCAACTGTGTCAATCCGGTCACCATTGCCCAGTATAACCTTTACTACCAAAATCCAGACATCAACGCTTTTATCAACTATTTGCTCTCTGCTCCTCATGATTTAGTGGTACTGCAAGAGGTCGCGCCCGAGGTAGGGGATAAACTGCACATGCTCGACGATGTCTATCCCCACTATTTCGGTGGTCAAGAGGGCGTCGGTTATCCCTCTAGCCAAATGATTCTAAGCCGTTTTCCGCTTGAACAGGTGTCGGTTTATATGACCCCCGACCAACAGGCGATAATCCGCGGAGTATGGTATCCCAATACGCAAAAAGCCATCGATTTTATTGCCGCTCATCCACCGTCACCGCGAACCAAAGCTTTATGGTATCGGCGCAATGCGCTTATTCGCACTATCGAGTCTCTGATTGAGATCTATCCGAGTAATGAGTTGCTGGTGATTGGAGACTTCAATCTTTCATCGGTCAGCTTGCGTTTTGGAAAAATATTGCCCAGCTTTCAGACGGCACCGGTTGCTAGTTGGCCCAATTCGCTAGCCTTTGACATGCCGAGCTTTCTCAAGATAGCGATTGATCATCTATGGCTCAAAGCCACGGAAACCGGGAGAAAAATTTGTCAACGCGAGAGCCGCGAGTTACCTAAGGGCTCTGACCACAATCTGATTGTGACTGAGATGGGCTACTAAGCGAAGTCAGTGGAAGGACAGGTTGTGTTGTCAGGGTGCACTGGTTAGAATACGCAGCCCTATCACTCTGATTGAGATCAGAACTATGTACAGTGCACACGCTGCGGCGTCTTGCTCTGCGCATGTAACTTCACCGAAAGGCGAAGTCGTACTGCGTGAGAGTTTGGCGTTAGCAAAAATGGCATCGCTGCTTGCGTTACCATTTTTGCTATTGTCAATGGCTTGGATCTAGCCATGAACACCCAGCACAAGGATGTGTGCTTTATCCTATTTAGGTTTACGCGCGAGAACCTGGTCGATATCTTCGGCGCAATGGCGCTCGGCAAGTTGCTCCCACTCTTCACCAAATGAACGGTTTACAATGCGCCCGCGTTGAACCCCTTGACGCGCTTCGATTTGCTTAGCCCAGCGCACAACATGGGTATACGACTCGACTTGTAAGAACTCAGCGGCATCATACAGTTTGCCCAGTACCAAGTTTCCGTACCATGGCCAGATTGCCATATCCGCGATGGTGTACTGATCACCCGCAACGTAAGGGTGTTTAGCTAGCTGCTTATCCAACACATCAAGCTGACGTTTGGCTTCCATTGCAAAGCGGTTGATTGGGTACTCTTGTTTCTCATCGGCGTAAGCGTAGAAATGACCAAAACCACCGCCAAGAAATGGCGCAGAGCCTTGTGCCCAGAATAACCAGTTAAAAGTTTGCGTTCGTTCGGGGCCGCTTTTTGGTAAAAAATGGCCGAATTTTTCAGCGAGGTGAACCAAGATAGACGCAGACTCAAACACATTCACTGGCTCGTCGCCGCTGCGGTCGAGTAACACAGGAATCTTAGAGTTCGGATTGAGCTCAACAAATCCAGAAGAGAACTGATCTGCTTCACCGATGTTGATCAAAAAGGCATCGTATTCGGCTTCTTTAATGCCAAGAGCAAGCAGCTCTTCCAGCATAATTGTCACCTTTTGCCCATTTGGCGTGCCAAGCGAATAAAGTTGCAGGGCATGCTCACCCACTGGCAGCTTTCGCTCGTAGCGAGCGCCAGATTCTGGGCTATTGATGTTGGCCCACTTATTGCCGCCACTGACATTATTGACCCATACTTTTGGCGGTACATATTGGTTTGTCATTGTGAATCCTTTTTTGGTTATTGTCCGGCATGATCAGAGATTGGGATAGGCGAGTGCGATCTAAACCCTTAGAGAGGGTTTTATTTAGAACGCTTGGTTATGGAACAACAGCAAAGGGAATAATGCCAAGCTGAGACAAGTGCAGCTTGTGCTGCACCTGTTGGTGTTAAGCGCGGGACTTAAGGTAGTGAAGTGCATCATGCAGCGAAGGCATAATGTGATGCCCGAGCGCTTTGACTTGATCGCAAGGCTCGACCAAGTCGGGGATCTGAAACGTTTCCATGTTGGCAGCAACCGCGCTGCGAACGCCGTTGTTTGAGTCTTCAAAAGCGAGGCAGTGTTTAGGGTCGACCCCAAGCCTTGAAGCCGCCAATAGATAGATTTCTGGGTGGGGTTTACCATGACTGACTTCGCAGCCGCAGGTGAGATGGGCGAAGTATTGGTTTAAGTTGGCGAGTTCGAGCTTCACTTGGGCGACCTCGCGATGGGTTGAAGTGGCCACTGCAACTGGGATTTGCTGCGCATTGAGCCACTTAAGCAGCTCGACTACCCCCTCTTTAACGGGAATCGCTTGATGTTTGACAACGCTATCATATTGAGTACGCCACTCTTGCTGAACGCGTTCATAGTCGTCGCCGTAGGCTTGGCGAAAAATAGGTTCGATCCCTGCAGAGTTGCGACCGATGATCGACAGGTAAGTCTCTTCATAGAAAGGCACATTAACGGTTTGACAGGCTTGCTTGAAAACGCGCATACAGAGGCGTTCTGTATCGAGGAGTAGGCCATCCATATCAAAGATAGCGGCTTGAGGTTTCATAGGTACCACTCTATCCACAACAAAAGTGCCGAGTATTCTGGCACAGTTGTAACTGAGAGTAAAAATGATTGAATGTACTTAAAAAACAATGCCGTGTATTGGTTTAACTAATGCAAGATTGGCCCAGTCTACTGGCCGGGCCAAGTTTAGCTTACAGTTTCCACATCCTTGCACTGCGCGCTGGCAATGCAAATTGGTGATAACGAGAACTCACTGTGGTGATGTCGCCGCTCAAAACGTCTTGATACGGGGTGTACCAGTTAAACTCATGCTGGTAAGTATCGACAGTTACCGACTTACTCTCGCCACATTTATTGATTCCGACAACGCCTTGCTTGCCACGCTTAAATAGCAAGGTACATTGATCGCTAGCCATTACAGTCATGCTTTGTCCTTGCATCGCGTTGTGGAAGGCAAGCATGTTAATCATGTTAGGGTCTTGCCACACATTTGCCCAACGACCACTATCTTTGTCTTCGCTGTCAGGTAGATCATCACTATAGACAAGTGGCGTTCCTCCGTCCTTACCTAAGATGTAGGCGTAGGCGAGCTGTTCATCGGTTGGATCCATGATCTGGTAGCGGAATCCGTCATTGGTTGGTATGTCGTGGGTAATCGTAAAGGTGATGGCGCGTGAGTCCTGCAACGCTTGGCCATAGGCTTGTGGGTTGTGTAGCTGATTCAACCCACCAGAGAATGAAAACGCGGCTCGAATCGATGCAAAAAGCGGGAAGTCATAAGCGGCGTGATCGGTATTATTGAGATAAGGGGCAAGAAAAGCCTCATAGCCGCTATCACCTTGACCACCACTGGTAATGACTTCTCCGAATATATGCATACCAGCGGTAATGTCTGGGGTAAACACTTGGTCTATTTGATATTGACTCATATGTTTGACAGCATCGATACGGAACCCTTTGATTCCCATTGATTTTAGTGCATTCAAGTAACTCTTCTGCTGACTCACAACCCATTGATTAGGATCGAGATCCGGTAGCCCAGTATCGCCTTGCCCACCGCACAAGCGCCAATACTGGACATGGCCAGGATCATTCCAATTGGTAATACAGCCTGCTGGGTGGAAATCATTCTCGGAAAAAAGGTTCTCCTGTAAATTGCCGAAAAGTGTTTGCCCTTGATAGTAAGCACTGCGGGACTGATAGTCGTTGAGCACCTCACTACCCGGGTAGTTTAAGTCACTGCGCTTCCATGACTCGTTAGCCATATGGTTAAGCACCACGTCAGCATACACGTCGACCCCAACGCTGTTGAGCGCATTGATCATCGTGACTAAATCTTGTTTGTTGCCGAGCGGAGAATCAATGACACGCAAGTCTTGCGGTTGATAGCGAGCCCACCATTGACTGCCGCTGGATTTCATTGCAGGTGAAATGAGGACTTTTTTAAACCCATTTGCGGCAATTTGATTTGCATTGGCGGTGACATCGGTATATTTCCAGTTAAACGCGTGTAAAATCGCGTCGGCATAACTGGCGTGAGACACCGTGAGGATAGCGCTGGCAGCACAAAGTCGTATTATATTTTTCATAGTATGTTCTCGTTATTGGTATTCATCAAAATGATATTTTTCTTGGTTTTGATGTGTAGCGGTCAGAGAAGGCTGCGGAATCATGATCACAATCGGTAGGGACGCAAATATAAAATCTGTTAGCCCGATTGTGGTTTGTGTGAGCTGGTTAATAAATGTACTAATAACCGCTTGGGTGGTGGTTTACATACACAAAGCGCGCGCTCAATCACGTTTATAACGTACTGTAAATTAATGGCTATCTAGTGCTACAGTAATGGACTACTACATCGATAAATAAAGGAAGAATATGAGTCAGTACAATGTCGCTTTTATCGGCCTAGGTGTTATGGGCTATCCAATGGCGGGTTTTTTGAGCCGAGCAGGGTATGCCACTAAGGTGTATAACCGCACTCAAGCTAAGGCTCAGCAATGGGCCGCAGAGTATCAGGGTCAAGCGTGTGAAACGCCAGCGCAAGCCGCTGAGAACGCTGACATCGTCTTTGTTTGTGTCGGCAACGACGACGACGTGCGCAGTGTGGTTTACGGTGAAAACGGAATTTTGTCAGCGCTGAAACCAGGGGCGATTCTTGTCGACCATACCACCACTTCGGCTGAGCTAGCGGTTGAACTGGGATTGGCAGCGCAAAAGCAAGGCAACGCTTTTGTCGATGCTCCAGTCTCTGGAGGACAAGCGGGTGCGGAAAATGGTGTGCTCACTATCATGTGTGGCGGCGAGCAAGCGGTGTTCGACAAGGTCAGTCCGGTCATGGACGTGTATGCCAAGCAGATCTCTTTGATGGGTGAGAATGGCCAAGGACAGCGCTGTAAGATGGTCAATCAAATTTGCATCGGTGGTATTTTACAAGGCTTAAGTGAAGCTCTGCTGCTGGCGGAGAAATCAGGATTAAACATCGAGCAGGTGGTCGAGACACTCAAACATGGCGCTGCCGGATCATGGCAAATGGAAAATCGCGCGATCACTATGTCGCAAGGTCAGTTTGATTTTGGCTTTGCCATTGATTGGATGCGCAAAGACCTAGGCTTCTGTCTTGATGAAGCGAAGCGTGTGGGTTTGACGCTACCGCTGACTCAGCAAGTGGATCAACAGTACGCAGAGCTCCAGCAACAGGGGTTAGGCCGAATGGACACCTCGGTGCTGATCAAAGCCGTGGCCAAGGATCAGTAAAAGATAAACAGTTCTTTGGTATCAAATAGTTTGAAGAAGTTGAAATCACTCATCGCATTTTCCTTCTCTAATCGGCTTCCATCCGCAGCGATAATTATGCATCTTTGCACTTATCTGTGCGGGCTCTTTAAATTTAGTGCAGCTTTGTTGCTTTCGCCACAAGGTGCTGGGTTACTAGAGAGAATAGGACGGGAGTAAGGGGGGGCTAATCGCTTGTTCGGATTAGTTTGATAGGCCAAAGTGATGAAAAAGGGGAGCATGCAGCTCCCCTTAGTGTTGTCAGCCATATTTGACTTCAAGTTCCAGTGCTTTTTGGTAACACGGATGTTGAGCCAGTTGCTGTTGATATTGGGCGATATTAGGGTAGTGCTCGAGTAGGCCAAACTTGGTCAATACATCAAACACAAACGACATCATGATGTCCGCTCCGGTTAAACGCTCTTCTACCAGGTAGGTTTTTCCTTCCAATCGCTCGTTGACGTAAGTCATCACTTTTTTGATTTCTGCGTCGGCATAATCCGCCACAAAGTTGGTCGGCGCACCATCTTTCGCGATGAACACTTTGAGCAGCAGCGGTAAAATGGCAGAGCTTTCGGCAAAATGCAGCCACTGTAGGTAGTCGATGTACTCAGGGCTTTCCTTCTCTGGAGCGAGCTCAGTTGGTGCGTATTTTTCAATCAAGTACTCGGTGATGGCGCCAGATTCGCTGATAATACGTCCGTCTTCTTCAATCACCGGTGATTTACCCAGCGGGTGCACCGATTTCAGTTCTGGCGGGGCTAAAAAGGAGACGCTGTCACGCTTATAAGGCACAATCTGGTACTCGACGCCAAGCTCTTCAAGTAACCATATAATGCGCATTGAGCGAGATTGATTAAGGTGATGTAGTTTAATCATGCTGACTCCTTATAGTGGTTGATTGGTTTGTACCACCAATTTGCCGAAGTTCTTCCCTTCAAGCAGACCAATAAAGGCTTGTGGCGCGTTTTCAAAACCTTCAACCAGGTGTTCACGGTAGTGAATTTTCCCTTGTGCTAACCACTGAGTCATGTCGGTGGCGAACTCGTTGTAGCGGTGCGCGTAGTCGTCAAAAATGATGAAGCCTTGCATCTTAATGCGTTTGACCAACAGTTGTCCCATCAACATCGACATACGATCTGGACCCTCAGGCAGTGCGGTCGCGTTGTATTGAGAAATCAGGCCACACAGCGGAATACGCGCACTGGTGTTGAGTAGAGGCATCACGGCGTCAAACACTTTGCCACCTACGTTCTCAAAGTAGATATCAATTCCTTGGTCGCAAGCTTTGGCTAGCTGCTCGGCGAAATCGTCGGCCTTGTGGTCGATACATTCGTCAAAGCCGAGCTGCTCTTTTGCAAATTGGCACTTCTCTTCGCCGCCAGCAATGCCGACAACTTTACAGCCTTTAAGCTTGCCAATTTGTCCAACCATTGAACCGACCGCGCCTGTGGCCGCTGCGACTACAAGCGTTTCCCCTGCTTTTGGCTGACCGATGTCGAGCAATCCCATATAGGCGGTAAAGCCCGGCATGCCCATCACGCCCAAGGCGTAAGAAGGGTGGCTTGGGTTCTTGCCTAGTTTAATCAAGCCCTCGCCGTCAGAGAGGCCGTAATCTTGCCAGCCAGTGTACGCCAGTACCCATTCGCCAACTTCGAAGTCTGCGTGGTTGGATTGCTCAACTTGGCACACGGTACCACCGACCATGACCTCATCAAGTGCCACAGGCTCGGCATAGGATTTGGCGTCACTCATTCGGCCGCGCATGTAGGGATCGAGAGA
Organism: Vibrio sinaloensis; assembly: GCF_023195835.1. Lineage (NCBI taxonomy): Bacteria > Pseudomonadati > Pseudomonadota > Gammaproteobacteria > Vibrionales > Vibrionaceae > Vibrio > Vibrio sinaloensis. Next base: position 1,089,704 of record NZ_CP096200.1, read on the forward strand.
AAGATAGACCGAGCGCAGTAGCATTTGACCCTGGCCTGGTTGCGGTTTGTCCACGCTCTCTAGGCGGAAATCGGACTCTTTTGGTGCACCTACGGGTCTTGAAGCCAATACAATGCGTCGGTTTGTCGTCGTTGTCATGGTTGTTTCCTATTATTAGACCAGTCGTCTAGTTATGGTTTTAAAAAATCCCGTCGTAGCGTCGACGGGAGGTGTTATGCGTTTAGCATCCGCTCGGTAGCTGCAAAGCATTGGTGAAGATTCACCTGATCTTGGTTTAGCTTATTGAGCAAGCTTGCACCGAGCCACTGCTGGTAAAGAATACGAGCGGTAGCGGCAGAGTCTAGTGTCGCAATCGAGCCATCTTGTACGCCCGACTCAATACTGCTCGCCAACTGTTCGATAATTTTATCGGCGCCTTGGGCCAAGGTAACGCGCATCGCTTCTGATAAATCAGAGACTTCAGCACTCAGTTTCACCACCAGACATTTGTTGGCATTACACACGCCGTTTTCAATCTCAAGCCAACGTGAAAAGTAATCAATAACCCGTTGACGTCCGTTGCCCTCGCCATTGTGAAGCACAGCATGCGAGCGAGCCAAATAGGTTTTGAAATACTCCTCGATCAGCGCTTGACCAAATTGCTCTTTCGATTTGAAGTAATGGTAAAACGAGCCTTTAGGGACATCGGCGGTTTTTAGCAACTCGCTCAAACCAACGGCAGTAAAACCTTTGGTGACCACAAGTTGATAACCGACGTCGAGAATATGTTGGCGCGTGTCTTGAGTTTTTGCGTTCATGGGCAGACTATAGCTTAAATTAGACCAGTCGTCTAGTTTTGATTTTAGCTGATTGAGAAAGATTCAAGCCAGACTAGAGTCTGGCTTGGGGATAGACGATTAAATTAATTCGTAGCTGATTTCAAACAGGGCGTCGGTATCGGGGTAGATCTCACGAATAAGCGGCTTAAGTTTGGCAAGCTCTATCGCTTCTTGCTCGGCATGAAACTCATTGATGTCGTCAAATTTGAGCGGCTTAACCGACAGAATACGGATATCACACACTTTTTTATCCGTTTCTAAGGTAAACACTTCCACCTCAGTGCCAGGGACATAGTGCGACTCAGACTCGTCACGGATGGTAATGGTTTTCTTCCCAGCGGTAATCAGAGGAGTCAGAAACTCGAAAAAAGTGATTTTGGTTGGTGCGCTCATGAGTTTTCCTTTGCTTGCCGTTTGTGTTTTGGCACATAGTTGAGAATCGAGATTGGTACGGGTTTGCGCGGGGTAAAGCCTTCTATTTCTCTGCGCTCAATCAAGTGGCCGAGTCGGCTTTCGATCATGCACAAGTTTTTGAAATTGTCTTTTGAGACAAAGGAGATTGCCTCACCTTGTGCATCAGCTCGACCGGTACGACCGATACGGTGCACATACTCGTCAGCAGGGAAAGGTAAGTCATAGTTAATGACGCGCGAGAGACCTTCAATATCGATACCGCGTGCGCCAACACCTGTCGCTATCATGTATTTGATCTTGCCTGCTTTAAAGTCTTCGAGCAGTTGAGTGCGAACGGCTTGACTGCGACCACTATGGAACGCTTCTGCATGGATGCCGCGTTTTTCCAACTGAGTGGCCAACTTGGCTGCTCCGTGTTTGGTCTCGATAAATATCAATGCTTGATCCCAGTCATTTGACTGAATTAAGTGGCTGAGCAATGACGATTTCTGGTCTTTATCAACGGTGACCAGCCACTGATCAATATTCTTCTTTGATGCTTGGTTGGCTGCAATGCTGATCTCATAAGGATTGTGCACCGCCGTTTTGGCCAGATCACGCACTTTATTCGATAGGGTTGCAGAGAACAGTAGGTGCTGAATATCGGTTGGCAGTCTGTCTAGGATTTTGTTGATATCGTCGATAAAGCCCATATCGAGCATGCGATCAGCTTCATCAAGCACCAACACTTCCACTTCGTCAAAGTGCACCGCACGTTTGCCGTACATATCAATAAGACGCCCCGGGGTGGCGACCAGTACGTCAACCCCTTCAATCAGGGCTTGCTTTTGCGCTCGTTCATCGACACCACCGACCATGGCCAGTGAGGTAATGGGCAATTGTTTGGCATAATCTTCAACCTTTTGCGCGACTTGGATCGCCAGCTCACGTGTCGGCACCAACACTAAGGCGCGGATGCGCTTTTTACGCTGCGTCTCACCTTGGCTCAGTTTGTGCAAAATAGGCAATACAAAACTCGCGGTTTTGCCGGTACCGGTCTGCGCGGCAGCGATCAAGTCCTGACCTTGTAAAACAACAGGAATCGCTTTGGTTTGGATGGTGGTGGGTTTGTCGTAGCCGAGTTCGGCAACGGTAGCAACAAGCGGTTGGCTAAGGCCAAGTTTTGCGAAAGACATGGTGACACTCTGAATCATGGTTGTAACAGGGCGCTATGCCCTTAATTGACGCAGAGTGTAGCACGAAGCGTGAAACAATGATTAGCTTTGTGTCACCTTGACTGGCGCGATCACCTCAGTGACGATTTCAGTTTTGACCGAATTGGCAATAAAACAGTGCTGGTGGGCCAAATGATGCATCTTTTCTAGCTGCTCGAGACTGGGTTGTTTATCGCCCAGAAAGACAATTTCTGGTTTGAGCGTGACCTTAGTTACGCTCATATGGCCTTGGTTATCTGCCTGCATGACTCCGATGGCGGTATCAAGATAGGCGTCAATGACGTAGCGCTGCTTGGCGGCAATGCCCAAGAACGTCAGCATGTGGCAACTAGAAATCGCCGCAATGAAAGCCTCTTCCGGATCGACATGACTTTCCTCTGATAATGGGGGAGGAATCACTAGTGGAGAAGAGGAGGCGGGGACCACCACTCCGCCATCGAAGTGCCAAGTATGTGCTCGGCTATATTGGTTGTCGTGAAAAGCTTCGTTCGGTTGACGTTGCCATTCAATTTTGGCTTGATGCTCGGACATGATGCTTCTTCCCTGTAATAGCTGCGCGTTTAGAACTCAGCGTCGACTTGAAACGTCATTCGCTGTTTGGTGTACGGATGATCAAGCTCAAGACGTTCAGCATGCAAATGTAAGCGATTGGCTTTTTCTCCGTATAGGGTATCTCCCACCATGGGTGTCGCCAGACCAAGGTGATGGGCACAATGGACACGCAATTGGTGAGTGCGGCCAGTTTTGGGTTCTAGATAGAGCTTAGTTCGCCCGCTCTTATGCGCGATTTTCTGCCATGTAGTAAAGGCAGGTTTACCATGCTCAAAGCACACCAGCTGGCGCGGCCGATCGACAGGGTCGCCTCGCATCGGCAGATCAATCGTGCCCTGGTCGTCTGCAATATCCCCTTCAAGCAGCGCCACATAGCGCTTATTCACTGCACGAGACATAAATTGCTTTTGCAGGCTTTTGTTTGCGCGTCTGGTGAGGGCGAAAACTAACAGGCCAGAGGTCGCCATATCAAGGCGATGAATCACAAATGGGCCTTCCACGTCGGGAAATTGCGTCTGCAATCGGCTGTAGGCCGAATCGGTGACCACTTTTCCCGGCACCGACAGTAGACCAGATGGCTTGTTAACGACTACCATCGCATCATCTTGATAGAGTATTTCCAGCGGTTTATCTTCAGCCCAGTTTTCCTCTAACGGGTTGTCGTCAACGGTTAACCCTTGCAGCATATGGCCCAGAATTGGCTGACATTTGCTATTGCAAGATGGGTAAAACTGACCGTGCTGGCGTATCTCTGATTTTGGCGATACGCCCCACCAGAACTCGGCGATGGCGAGAGGTTGGTATCCGTTGGCATAAGCATAGTGAAGTAGCTTTGGCGCGGCACATTCGCCAGCCCCTGCCGGTGGAGTGGGCGAAGAAGTATCAGCAAAAATGGATTTGAGTGAGCGAGTTTCGCCGCGAGCGTTTAAAAACACATACTGCTCAAACAATTTGTTTTGCAGTGCATTCGACAAGCTCGCGCGTTGGCTGGTGAGCTTAACCAATTGCTGCTCACGTTGTGATAGCTCAGCTTCGACAACCGCAAGTTTCTGCTCCCATTCCAATTTGAGGTATTTAAGCTGGTTTTTGTCAGCGACACTTTGTTTACCTAGCTGATGATTGAGCTCGGCAAGCGCCTGAGCATCGAGTGTGCCCTCGGCCTGCAAGCGCTTCGCTTTGCGCTCTGCGCGTCGCTCAATCATGGTGCTTCTCAGCGCGGCTTCTTGTTGCTGATAGGTGGTTTGCATCGTATTCAACTGGTCTTTAAGCCGTGCGGTTGTCGGGCAGCTTTCTCGCTGGGCGATTTGTTTGCTCAGCTCGGTTATTTCAGCCAGCTCGGCTTTAAAAAAGCTTTGCTCAGTCAACATGTCAAACACCGGTGGCACAAAGCCGGGCAGTAGATTCTGTTCCGCCACTTTACCCGAAAACGCCGAGAGAAAACCGATCTCCCCGGTAGGGTTTCTAACCAGGAGTACACCAAACATTTTGCCTGCGCCATCTCTCGCCCCGTCAAGGCCAAAGTTATGCTGCCAATGTGTTTGGGTGCTGAGGTGTTGTTGCAACTGCTCTGCCGCCTGTACACATAGTGGATGAGGCTGGTAGTAAAAAGGGAAAGTGTATTTTTCTGGCAACGCGACACCTTGAATCGGTGTGTTGAAGCGGGTAAAGCGGGGATCGGTGTGCGACATATCACTATTTAATATCGGGCAAAATCAACTGACGCTGATTTTACCCGTTTGTGTCGGGATTGCTAGGTCAGATCATCGGCAGGGTTGAGCCGACCAGGAGTAAAGCCATGGCGATGTTAAAGCTTCGCACTCTGAACTGAGTAGTCAGCCAGCGTTGAAGCTCGCGACCAGCTAATATCCAAAACGAGCCGGACGGAAAGTTGACCGTAAGAAAGGTGAGCGAGATAACGGCCAGTTCTAGAACGCCGCCACCGTTACTGTAGAGAGTGACAGCGCTGAGGGCCATCGACCAGCCTTTGGGGTTAACCCACTGAAAGCTCGCAGCGGCTAGAAAACTCATGGGTTTGAAGTTGGTGACATCTTTACTTTGACCACTGAGTGCAATTTTCAATGCGAGATAGGCGAGGTAAGCCAAACTGACGTACTTAAGGATCATGTGCGCGAGGGGGTAGGCAGCAAACACCGCTGAAAGCCCGAGCCCGACTAAGAGCACCATAAACGCAAACCCAAACGCAATACCGCACATGTGTGGCAAAGTGCGTTTGTAGCCGACATTGGCACCTGATGTCATTAGCATCAAATTATTGGGCCCGGGGGTAAACGTCGAAACAAAGGCAAATACGATAAGCGCCGCGAACTGTTCAATTTCCATATCATGATCCTAAAGTTTTACACAATAAAATTGCGTGAAGCTGGCTAGTAGTTGGTTCAATATTTAGCTTATGTGGATTTTGTGGCAATTGTGTGCTTTTATTCGACATTAAAACGGTATTTGCGCAATAAAGGTGAACAATGGATCGGTTTGACGAAAGAATATTGCATGAGCTCAAGAGCGACGGAAAGATCTCCAACGTAGAGTTGGCGGAGCGGATTGGTTTGTCCCCTTCCGCGACACTAAGACGAGTGCAAGAGCTGGAAAAGAGTGGCGTGATAAAAGGGTATCGAGTGGTGCTAGACAACAGCATGCTCGGTGTGGGCTTTATCGCCTACGTGTCTATTGGCTTGGCGAGCCACAGTAAACAAGCGCAACACGAGTTTGAACAACATGTGCGCTTTGTCGACGAAGTGGTGGAGTGCCACAACATCACCGGGGCCAACGAGTACTTGCTGCGTGTCGAGACGCGCGATCTCCCCAGTTATAAGCGATTTCATGCCGATGTATTGGGCGAGTGTCGTCAAGTTCAATCTATCACCACTATGGTGGTCATGGACTCACCCAAAGATAATCGATAGTCGTCGATAGCTAAACTTAAGTTTTAGTGGGCGATGAGCCATCTAGTTAATAAGTTTTAATTATTGATCGTTTTGTATTCATTGTTGATTGCTATTAATTCTTGTTACACTTTTCTTCACCAGTTTCTGTTCTACGTCGGGCTAGGATTTTTGTAACTGATTGATTAATAACTATTCAAATTGACGCTATTCATCAATTTTATCAATTGATTGCATAGCTGGGTTTGAGTATCCTTGCTACGGATAAGGGCTATTACACTGTTTGAAAAACCATATCGAGTTTTAACAGTGAATGCGCCCTTTTTGGTTAGGTCATCCTCCATATAACGCTGTTTAAATCACTATCAGCCATTACAACGTCATGAGAACCAATAACAATGAATATCTCCTTAAGAAACTTGTCTATTCGAGCGCAGGTGTTGCTGCCTGTTCTGTTTACCACACTTACACTCGTGGTGGCATTGTGGGTTACAAAAATCAATCTTGATCACGAGCAGCAAGCGGTAAAAAGCACGACCAATAATTTAGTCTTATATAAAGACATGCTGGCTGATATCGATGATCAGGTTTATCCATTACGTATCAGTGCGGTCTATGCGATTTACGACTCATCGCGTCGTGAGCAGTTCCTTCAGGACCTACAAACCGCACTGACGCAAATTTATAAAGATCTCGACATCATGGCCAAACAGCCTGAGTTCGTAAAACAAGTAGCAGTGGTGCGAGAGGCCATCGAACACTATGTGCAGTTTTCCAATCAAGCGGTCGATATGTTTGCGCGTCGCGATGTTGGTCAAGTGACTGAGCAAGAGTACAGCGCTTTCGTAACCCAATATCGTCAGTCGGGCGGGGCGATGATTTCTGCCATCAATCGTCTGTCGGTCAATGTCAATGAGTTTGCCAATCAAGCGATGGCACGCAGCGATGCCCAAAATGCCAAAGTAAAAAACACCGCAATGGTGTTGGTTCTGAGCGTTCTGTCGATATCGCTAATCGTTGCTTGGCTGCTGTCCGGTATGATCGTAAACCCGATTCTGATGTTGCAACAGGTGATGCGTAAACTCGCCCAAGGTCAGCTGTCTGTCCGTGCGGAAGTACAAGGAACCAATGAAATCGCTATGCTCGGCAATGATGTCAACCAAACCGCGCAGCAGTTGCATTTAACGGTTGAAGAGTTAAGCCGGATCAGTGAGGAGGTGGCGTCTGCTTCTACGGAGCTGGCCGCGGTTATGACCCAGGCACAAGCGAATGCACAGCAGGAGTTAGCGGAAATTGAGCAAGTCGCTTCGGCGGTGAATGAGCTGTCGAGTACCGCAGATAATGTCAGCGACAATGCGCAATTGGCAGACTCTACCGCTCGCGAGGCTGACCAACTGGCCCAGTCGGGAATGAGCATAGCCCAAGAGAGCAAATTAGCCAGCCAACAGATGGGTAGCGCACTTAACGAGGCCGCACAGGTTGTCAGGAACTTAAAGCAGCAATCTGAGCAGATCAACGATGTGATTGAAGTGATCCGCAGTGTGTCTGAACAAACCAACTTGCTAGCGCTTAACGCGGCGATTGAGGCTGCGCGAGCAGGAGAATCAGGACGCGGATTTGCTGTCGTGGCTGACGAAGTGAGAATGCTCGCTGCGAGAACGCAAGAGTCAACTGGTGAAATTCAAGCGATCATCGAAGAGCTGCAAACCCAGTCGGGCCGCGCCAATGACAGCATGCAAGTTAGCCTCGACATTCTCGATAAAAACAATCAATTAGCGGAGCAGACCAACAGCGCGCTGCTAGGCATCACCGAGTCGGTATCCAACATCAACGATGCCAATACACAAGTGGCGACCGCTGCCGAGCAGCAATCCCAAGTTACTCAAGACATTAACCGCAATGTAGTCAATATGTCTGAACTGGTGAACCAAAACGTCTCGGGTATTTGTCAAAGTGCTGCTGCCAGCCAAGAGTTATCAACCTTGGCAGAAAAACAAAAAGCACAGCTGGCGTTTTTTAAGTTCTAAAGTCCAAACTATCCGGAAAAAGCAGTCTCAAGACTGCTTTTTTAATCTCTGATTTCTTCCTTTTGGCGGACGCACAGGCATTAAAAGTCGAACAATGTTAACTAAAACGTCGTCATTACCAACAAGTTCACCCTGTTTAGTAGCGCAATGGTTTGCGCAAACGTTAAGCGAGGTGATGTTTAACTGATTGTAATATAAGGATAATGTTGATGAGAATCTTGAGATGGGTGTTGATTAGGTATGCAACTTAACCGAACTGTAGCATAAAAAAAATGCAAATATCAGTCTTGCGGGAAATAAATCACAGCCTATAATGCTGAAAACCGGAGCGTCTGCCAACGCTCCGGTTTTTTTGTGTCCGAAACTCAGTAAAGCGTCTGCCAACGCTTACCGAAAACGCACCGACACTCCGATTTTAAGAGAAAGGAACTGTAATCAATGCGTATCGAACAAGAACTTAAGTTAGGTTTTAAAGACGTACTCTTTCGCCCAAAGCGATCAACGCTTAAAAGCCGCTCTCAAGTTGAATTAACCCGCGAGTTTACCTTCAAGCATAGCGGCCGTCAATGGTCTGGCACTCCCGTTATTGCCGCCAACATGGATTCTGTGGGTAGTTTCGAAATGGCGAAAGCGCTCGCTGAACATGGTGTGATGACAGCGGTTCACAAACACTACACCGTAGAGCAGTGGGCAGACTTTGTTAAGTCAGCGGATCAGAACACACTAAACAATGTGTTTGTTTCAACCGGCACGTCGGATGCTGACTTTGAAAAGACCAAACAAATCATGGCACTTTCAGAGCAGTTGATCTTCATCTGTATTGATATCGCCAATGGTTACTCAGAGCATTTGGTTGAGTACATCGAAAAAGTACGTGCCGCTTTTCCAGACAAAGTGATTTCTGCCGGTAACGTCGTCACGGGTGATATGTGTGAAGAGCTGATTCTTGCAGGTGCGGACATTGTCAAAGTCGGTATCGGCCCAGGCTCAGTATGTACCACTCGCGTTAAGACAGGCGTTGGCTACCCTCAGCTTTCGGCCATCATTGAATGTGGTGATGCAGCGCACGGCTTAGGCGGAATGATCATCGGCGACGGCGGTTGTTCATGTGCGGGTGACGTAGCAAAAGCGTTCGGCGGCGGCGCTGATTTCGTGATGCTAGGCGGCATGCTGGCCGGCCATGAAGAGTCAGGCGGCGAAATTATCGAGAAAGACGGCGAAACTTTCATGAAGTTCTATGGAATGTCTTCTCAGTCTGCCATGGACAAGCACTCCGGTGGCGTAGCTAAGTACCGCGCAGCTGAAGGTAAAACCGTACTATTGCCATACCGTGGCTCTGTCCACGGCACTATCTCAGACATCCTTGGTGGTGTACGTTCAACGTGTACCTACGTAGGCGCAGCAAAGCTTAAAGAGCTAACGAAGCGTACCACTTTCATCCGTGTACAAGAGCAAGAGAACAACATATTCGGTAAAGAGTAATTCAATAACTCTTCGGAAAATACGAACTGTTAAGGGCCGCGTTTAGCGGCTCTTTTTTTGCCTCAAAATCAGTAAGTGGCGACAAAGTGGCGACACTCGCAAAAAATATTTTTGTGGCGACAGTTATAAACCCGCCAAAGGGTTTTTGGTGATCGCTTCAGAAATGTGGTCAGGGGAAAAGTGCGCATAGCGCATTGTCATGCTGATATCGGCATGGCCAAGAACATCACGCAGTACCAGAATGTTACCACCGTTCATCATAAAGTGGCTGGCGAACGTATGGCGCAGTACATGCGAAGCCTGACCCTTTGGCAACGACATCCCTAGCTTGTGCTTTAGTAGGTAACAGAAAGGGGTGTAGCACTCTTCAAACATTAAGTCGGAGCATGGCTTGTAGATCTCGTCATAAAGCGCCTTAGAGATGGGTACTGAGCGGTTCTTCTTGGTTTTAGTATTGGTATAGGTGATCTTGTACTTGCTGATCTGGCTTCCACGCAGCTTTGCCGCTTCATTCCACCGTGCACCTGTGGCTAAGCATATCTTTACTATTTTGAGCATGTCTCCACGCTGATGCTGGCCAACCAGCTCGAGCAGTAGGGGAAGCTTCGCTTTAGGAATAAAAGCCATCTCTCGTTCTGCTACTTTGAATTGCTTGAGTTCTTCTAGAGGGTGGGGGAGGTTCCATTCACCGAGTTCTTTTAGCTTACTGAATACAGCTTTAAAGCGCGCTAACTCCGAATTGAGGGTAGAAACACTTGGGGCGCCTTTTTGCCAGCGGTCATCAACAAAGTTGATTTGGCCAGCTATCCTTAAGCTGCGAAACTCAGCGTATTGCTTGGCGTTAAATAAGGAAGCGGGCGGGTTACCCATGGCTTTAACCATGTGGTTAAACTTTTGGTAGATGACTTCGCCGTTGGTGAGCGTTCGGCCGTAGTGGCTGAACCAGGTATCCACAACATCAGACAGCCGCCTATGATCGCTACTCATGCCAAGCCAGGGCTTTTGGTCCACTTCTTTCATTGTGAACTTCTCAAACCCGATAGCCTCACCCTTGGTAGCAAAGCGTCGGCGAACGCGTTTCCCATTGCGGCCATTAGGGTAGCAGTCACAAATCCAAGGTTTGGTTGAACCATCTTTTAAGTTACGGATAGACATAGAAAATATACTCATATACTGTATATACATACAGTATCATCCGTTTTGGTACATTCAATGTTTAGTTGGGATAAACTCGCACAATGTCAGATTTCCTGATGAAATCTTGCGTGTTTGAGTTTAATATTCGCACCTAGAAAAAATAAGAGCTCTATCATGAAAGCGTTATTGTCGATTAAACCAGAATTCGTAGAAAAGATTATCTCGGGCGAGAAGTTGTTCGAGTATCGCAAAGCTATCTTCAAAAGACCTGACGTGAAGTCAGTAGTAATCTATTCGACCATGCCAGAAGGTAAGATCGTTGGTGAGTTTACTATCGGGGATATCTTAGCTAAGCATCCTGAAGAGCTATGGGAAGAAACCAAATCTGCGTCTGGTATTAAGAAATCGTTCTTTGACGAGTACTTCTCAAATAGAGAAGTGGCTTACGCTATACAAATCAAAGACTTCAAAAAGTACGATAATCCGATAGATCCGTACCAAAAAGAGAGAGGCTTTAAAGCCCCTCAGTCATTTAAGTATATCGATTTGAATTCGAATCTTTGCTTAGCTTAATTTCGAATGAGTTCAGGTCGAACTTCTGAGATGTTAACTATCTGCTGGAACTGTTGGTCTGACAGTTCCAATACACCCCAATAATCGTCCCTCGATACTCCTGCTTCATCGGCAATTTTGCGTCTGATAGGTCTCTTTGGTAAGGCTGCATTGTAGGTGAACTTGATGACATAAGGGTATTTCTGGCTTCTATAGAATCCTCTTAGCTCTTTTTCGGTGAAAACGCTGTATTTCACGCATTCGCTAACAAAATGCTCTTCACTCTCATAATCACTAATCGTATGTACATCCTCAACGATACATAGTGAAGTCGCAACTGCCCTGAATTCAGCGGCACCTTGTCCATCACCAGTTCTATAGATAACGAGAACATCACCTGGTTTCATCGCAGTTACTCCATCCATACCACAAATGTAAATCTTGTGGATGCTATTTGAATGAGAAATATCCTGCACGATATTCGGAGATTCGGTAAGTAACTTAGAGTCTGGAAACAGAACAGTATGATATTTGGGATAGACGCTAAGCAGATATTTTTTACAACCCTCAGTATATATAAAAGGGTAATCTTTATTGATATCGCCAAATTGTTTGTTTAAATCTCGAAGGAGAACTAACTCGGTACCATTCTGTCCAGTCTTTGTTCCGTAACGTTCGAAGCCATAACGTTCAAACAATTCAACTAAGTACCCATGCTCATTCTCAAAGACGGTTACATAGATGTCACTAGGCTTCGACTGATGAGCTAATGCATAATCAAAAATCTTTTTTAAATACCTATCACCGCGACGTGTTCCTTTCGGATTAAATTTGAAAGTTCCCACCTTCATATGGTCAGTATCTGGAAGAAGAGGGTTGGTGTCGTCACCTGGACCAGATTCAAATTTGCAGTATAGAAACCCTTCAATAGTCCTTTCATTGCTGTATAGCACCAAGGCATGGTCATCTGCTTTTTTTTGAAACCATTCAGAGAACTCAGCGTAACCAGCTTTGAGAGAGTCGAAGAATTTGTCGTTGAGATTAATCTCAGAGAATTTTTGAATTAATAGGTTATCCATTTTTGCCACCGACGTTGCTTACTAATATGGGGCAAGTTTACTCTTTGCAATACTAAAAACAGTGATGCATATATATAAGTTGCATAAATGTTCGTTGAGTCAAATTCATTGATGTGACAAAGGTTTAAAATCTGTTCGTCAACCTAATATCAGGAATGAGACATGCCAAAGATAATTTTTGTTTCAGGAGTGCACGGAGTAGGGAAGTCGACGCTGTGCGGAAAGCTATCAGAGAAGTTTGGATGGGCGCATTATTCATGCAGCGACTTGATAAAAGAGAACTCGGATTATGTTGAGAGTTCTAAACTTGTCTCTACTGCTGATAAGAATCAGCAAGCGTTACTTATGGGGCTTAGTAAATTGACGGAAGAGGTGGTCTTGCTTGATGGACACTTTTGCCTGCTCGATAAAGATGAGCAAGTGATTGAGTTACCGTTTGAAGTTTTCGATGCGATTTCACCGTCTGCTATTTTGCTGGCAACCTGTGACGAAGAAACGATACATCAACGGTTAGAATTACGCGGTGGACATGTTTTAGCTCTTGGAAAAATAGTTGAGCTGCAACAGCATGAAGTCGAGCGGTCAAAGAGTTATTGTTACGACGTCAATTGTCAGTTAATTGAATATTGTTCCCCCAACCATCTTGGCGACTTGTTTAAGGTGTTGTCAGTTTGGAAATGAAGCCCAAATAGCCCTGTAACGTTGGGCTATTATTTACGGATTTTGATGCATTGAAACAAACTCTTTCGAGAGTTACGAGAGTTACGCGAGAGTTAATGGGGTCAGGTCTTGCCTTTTGCTTTTTGGCGAGAGTGACTTAGCCTTATCAATGAGGTCACTTTGTATCAGAAAACGTATAGACGGACGGATAAGGTGTAAGTGTCAAATAGTAGCAAAATACAAGATCTGACTCTGTTACTTTCGCGATTCGATGGCAGCAAGTGGCTCCGAGCTACCTCAATACCGGAGGGGGTTGCTTATGGTGTGTCGATTTCAACCAACAATAAAATGTACTTATTGGGAGGTGAGTTGAGTAATGGAGAGGCTCAATTCAGTTGTTACATTCTCACTTTGAAGCGCCCCTCTTAGTGGCTCTTCCATCCTACTAAACCTACAGGACTTGATCTCCGCAACTAGTATAACTCACTGATTCGCTTATACTGTTGACTAGTGTTTCATTGGACTTGAACCTTATGTCAGCTGCAGAACAATCTTCAAAAAAACTCAGTATTTATATCATCAGCGCCGTGTTTGCTATTTGGCTGTATAGTTTGTGGGCCGATCGTGTTGCGCCGATCACTAGTGATGCAAGCGTGCATACCTATTTAGTGAGAGTGGCACCAGAAGTGTCGGGCAACATTGTAGAGGTAGGCGTTAAAGACAACCAAATTGTCGAAGCAGGGGAATTGCTGTTTAGCATTGATCCGCGAAACTATGAAATAGCGCTTGCCTCAGCTCAGGCTAATTTAGCCTTGGCCGGACAAAACATCGGCTCCAACACGGCTGCGGTGGAAGTGGCTCAAGCTCGAGTAGTGGATGCACTTGCCGCAAGAAATAATGCCCGCGAGCAGGCGAATCGAACTCAAGAGTTGGCCGCGCGAGGGGTACTAAGCCAAGCTGACCTAGACAATGCGATTGAAGCAAAACAGCGTGCTCAGGCTGGTCTTGAAGCCGCTCAAGCGTCTTTGGTTCAAGCGGAGCAGAATCTTGGTCCGACGGGCAGCAGTAATCCACAGATACGTGCAGCGATGGCGAGCCTCGAGAAAGCGCAACTCGATCTACAAAAGACCAACGTTTATGCCCCTTCGCATGGTGTTATCACAAATATGCAGCTCACGTTAGGCCAAAGCGCTTCGGTTGGGTCGCCGCTAATGACCTTTATCGACCCGCGCAGTGTTTGGATTTCGGCTTTGGCACGTGAAAACTCGCTTGAGTTTGTTAAGCCCGGTCAAACGGTGAAAATTGTTTTAGATGCGTTACCGGGGCGAGTATTGAATGGCAAAGTGGAGAGCATAGGCTGGGGGACCGGCGGCACTAATGACATCGATCCTGCCACTGGTTTTTTAAATGCGGGTTCGAACTCGTTTACCCCGCAGCGCTATCCGGTGAGGATCGTGTTTGATAGTACCGATGAACTACATAACATTCGTTTTGGTTCTCAGGCAACGGTGGCCTTCTATACAGAGCAAAGCGCTCTTGGGGAGTGGTTGGCTGGAATTTGGATGCGAGTACTGAGTATCTGGACTTATGTTTCATAGCGCGGCCAATCCTATTATTCGTTTGGTGTTTGCACCCACCTTGCTGTTGTTCTACTTGTTAGCGCAAGGGAATCCGGTGCCGTTTTTAGCGCCAATGTTTGTGGTGATCTTCCTCACCATTATGCCGTCAAGACCCCCATTGTCGATGATGCTCAAGCTCATGGCGGTGATGCTTGGTGTGAGCGTAGGTGTGATTGGTTTTGGTCAAGTTCTGGTCGATTCACCGACAGGCTTTGGCCTGTTTTGCTGGCTGGTCTTGTTTTGGAGTTTCTATCGTAGCCATAAAGACCCAAAAGATATGATCGCCACCTTTGCCTTACTGTTTGTCATCATTACTTGCGTATTGAATCTGCAGTTCGGTGTTTCAATCTCCAGTCTGCCACTCGTTATGCTGGAGGTCTTTCTCACCGCTCTGCTGATCACCTATGCCAGCTTTTTGCTGTTTCCTGGTGACGAAAAAGCGATCCTGCCAGATGAGCAAGACATGGCGGGCGCGGAGCTACACCTAGGCGTGATTGGCTTTAAAGCGACGGCGCTACTGCTAGTGTTGTATGCACTGATCGGTTATGGAAGTTCACAAACCCTGTTAATTGCGATCACCATCGGCAGCATGATCAAGATCCCTGTATCGAGAGACCAACGCGTATTTCGCAATAACCGCTTAATTGCGACCACGGTGGGGATCTTGATGACGATTCCGATCATGCTGCTCAATACGGTCGGATTACCCATGTGGACTTTGCTTGGTGTGACTTGCTTTCTAGGGTTACAGCTTGCTTGTTACGCTATTCGCCGTGGGTGTCGCTTGAGTATCTATCAACTGCTGTTCACCAATTTTATCGTGTTGGTGAACCAGATTCTGTCCTACCAGGGCGATGCCCCTTTGTCTGCGGAACTAATGCGGTTGGTGTCGATTAGTTTAGCGATTGTTATTGCCACCTTGCTATTGAACCTGTTGTCTGTTGAGCCTAAAGTGATTCAATCACCCAAGTCGTGATCGCTCTGCAGTACAGTTTTGCTGGTT
The DNA here is from genome assembly GCF_023195835.1 of Vibrio sinaloensis. Taxonomy (NCBI): domain Bacteria; kingdom Pseudomonadati; phylum Pseudomonadota; class Gammaproteobacteria; order Vibrionales; family Vibrionaceae; genus Vibrio; species Vibrio sinaloensis. The sequence goes on from NZ_CP096200.1 coordinate 1,105,161, forward strand.
AATCTAAGCTAACTGTGATGGAAAACCTGCTGTGACAGCAGTAGTCTGAAAACCAGAGTCGCGCGTGTTCGCTTATATGACGCATATAAATTTAGGAGAAGCAAGGATGACGTACAACGTAAAAGGGTCGTGCCAGTGTGGTAATGTCAGTTATAGCTTAAAACAACCACCTAAAATGGTGATTGCTTGTCACTGTATTGAGTGTCAGAAACTCTCTACCGCGCCTTACAGTGTCACTGCGGTTGTCGCGAGTGAGGATATTGAGTTCAAAGGAGAACTCGCAGAGTGGCAGCGTATGGCAGAGAGTGGAAACAAGAACTACGCTAAGTTCTGCCCAGGTTGTGGCAATCGCGTTTACCATTTCAATCCTGATGACCCGTCTACGATTAAACTCAAGTTGAAGTCCGCTAGCCCTCAAGACAGACACGTGTTTGAACCTACTGTCCATGTTTGGACCAGCGAGAAACAAGATTGGGTTGAGATTCCGAAGAGTGCCAAGGTGTTTGAAAAGCAACCCTAATTTATCTAATAACAGCTCAATATGACTAGGAAGCCCATGGCTTCCTTTTTTATTGCGCGAAAACGCAGTGGAAGCGCGATAGAATTAAGAATGGTTGAATTCCATTCTAAGCAAGTTTGAGAATGGCTAGGTTCGGTTATTATAGACCCATCAAGGCGCACTAACGATAACCCAACCAGAGTTAGCTGCGACTGTCAGGACAACAATCCAAATGGATTAGTAACGAACTATTGAGGTCAAAATTATGAAAAAGTCTCTCGTTAACCTAGCTATCGCCGCTGTCGCTACTGCTGGTATCGTGTCTACTGCAAATGCGTGTACTCGTATCCTATTTGATACCAACCACGGTATCGTCAACACTCGCTCGTTTGACTGGTCTACTGAGCTAGATAATGTTGCGAACTTCCGTCCGGTCGGATTTAAAAATGCGTCTAAGCCACTCGACAACTACAAAAATGTGTTGCAGTGGGAAGCGAAATACCGCTCAATCTCATTTGTTGAAACTATCATGCTAGCTGGCGCGACCGGCCACGGTATCAACGAGCATGGCATGTCAGCTGACTTGCTTTACCAAGGCTGGTCTGAAGATGCGCTAGAGCTACACCAAGACAATGGCGTACCAGCGGTTCACATTGCAGATTCTCCAAGCTACCTACTTGAGAACTACAAAAACGCCAAAGAAGTGTATGACGCATACCAAAATGGCGAGTGGCAAGTGGGCTGGAACCAGTTAACTAATGGTCACAAACACCCATTCCACGTTTCGGTCAGCGACCCAAGTGGCGATGTGTTCCAACTTGAGCTACTGAAAGACGGTACGGCGAAGGCTTGGTTCGGCAACATCAAAACAGAAGAGGGCAAACTGCTGCGCGTTCACGGCAACGATCCGTTGGTGGATGAAGCACGCCGCATCTTGGAAACGTACGGTGACCTAAACAATCCTAAGATTGCCAAAGGGCTTCCAGCCTCGCCATCACCGATTGGCCGTTTTGTTCGCTCACAGTGGTTGGCAGAAGTCACTAACTTTGACAACTTGAACTACAACGAGTCAATGGGTAAAGCGCGCAACGCCTTCACAATGGCAGCGGTGAATGCGATGGATGCACCAGATGAAGATACGCCACTAGGTCAAGAGAGCCGTTACGGTACTTGGGTGCAGTTCACCACCAACCTAGACAGCAAAGAGATTTTGGTGGATATGCATAAGTATGGTTACCAGATGTCGTTCAACTTTGATGACACCAGCGAGTTTAAGACCGCGATGTGTGCCGACATGGTTGAGCAATCACCAAACTTCCGTACTCCGCAGTGGACTGAGTGTTCAGACCCAGTCGAGTACAAACACGGTAAGTAATACCTAGTTCGTTAGGTAGTCCTGACAAAGCCACAGTTTCGACTGTGGCTTTTGTCGTACCTGTCGCCCTGATTTCACGAAGCAAAATATAGTAGCCAAAGAGGCAGCATGATTGAACCAAAGTTAACCATTTTTGATGGTTATAGGTACACGCATCGTTACAAATAGTAGTTTGATTTGGATCAGTGCTAGCCCTGTGAGCAGTTGATGAAGAAATCGCCATTCAGCTATTGTGGCACGTCTTATTGGTAGCGATACAAACCGCGAGCGCAGTTTAGCGGGTAAGGATAAATTGAGTAGTATTATGATGCTTCGCTTATTAACTTTAAAATCGGTGTTTACACTGACAATTACCTTGTTAGTAATTGTTTTAATGACAATTTCTTCTTGGGTACAAAACAACAGTTATGACCAAATGGCTCAGGAAACCAGCCGCAATCACCTGACGACCATCACCAGCAACGTGACGCAGCACCTTAAGTGGTTTCTCAATGCGCCATTTTTGGTCAATACTAGCCTCGCTCAAAATATCGGCGAGCAATTGAGCCATCAACCGGATAATCTTGTTGAAGTTGAAAAGCTCATTCTGACCAGCTTCAAAGCATTGGAGCAGGCGGTAGAACATATCGATGTGATTGGGTTTGGTAACCACCAAGGTCAGATGGTGGGGTTTCGCCACGATGGCAACAAGGAGTACTCACTGATCCTTAAATCGAACAGGACTGACGACCAATTAGTGATCTATTCTGGTTCGAGTGTTATGACACCAGAGCTCGAACGCCAAGCGATATTTGACCCGCGTCAACGTCCTTGGTATGCGCCTGCGGCCGACAAACAGGAGCCGGTATGGACAGGCGTGTATGCCAATGCGGACGAACGACAAGATATGACGTTATCGGCGGCCAGCCCTGTTTATAGTGACGACGTGTTCTTAGGCGTACTCGTCACCGATGTCAAAACGGATACCATCCGACACTTTCTCAATGAGCAGCATGTACGGTCAGGCAGTCATTTTTTGATTTTGACCGCTGATGGTAAAGTGATCGCCGATTCGATGGGTAGTTCGGATGTCAGTAAAGCCTCTGCGATTGGCGCGGAAATTAGTAACAAACTAACTCGGATTACTCGCCAGGCAAAAGATTCCTCCTACGACTTTGCCACTGATGTCGATAACCAAACACACTATGTTCGCTTGACCCGTTACACCGATGAACATGAGATCGATTGGGTGGTGGCTGCCTTTACGTCAGAAGAGAACCTGATTGGCCAATTGCGCAATGGTCAAATGATCAACCTAGTATTGGTGACGATAGCTGCGGTGATGTTTACCATTGTCGCTGTGTTGATTGTCAGGCGAATTACCCGGCCTATCGCCAACACCGCCCAGCAAGCGCAACAAATCGCAATGGGGAACTGGCAAATAGTCAAGCCTAGTTCAAGCCCAATTAGAGAAATCAACCAACTGGTTTCTGCGTTTAATCTGATGGCCAACAACTTGTCGACCTCAATTCAATCTTTGGAACACCAAGTGGCCTATGACAAGCTAACTCAGCTCTACAGTCATGAGGGTTTATTGCGAGTTTTGGGCGAACAATCGAACAAGTACAACGCCAGTATTATGATGGTTGGTATCGACAACTATCGAGACATTTATTGCAGCCAGGGACGGAGTGGTGGCGATCAGGTTCTGAAGATAACGGCTGAGCGTTTAAAAGATGTCTTGCCCCAACAAGCGATCATTGGCCGTTTTGATAGTGACTTGTTTGCAATTTATTTGCCCGACTTCCAATCGTTAGAGACGCTAAATAATTTAAGTAGTTGGATTAGACAAGCGACAACGGCGTCGGTTTGTTATGGGCAAGAAGCGGCGCATTTGATGATTAGCATTGGTGTGGCACAGTACAATGTGACTTTGTCGAATGAGAATTGGCTGCGCAACGCCTCTATCGCTCGTGTTTGGGCAATGGCAATGCCGGAGCGTTTTAGCGTGTTTGAGCGTCAAATGGGGCTCGCGACCATTGCTTGTCAAGCGACGATTGAGCGCCTTCATCGAGCGATAGAAAATCATGAGTTTGTGCCGTTTTATCAGGGCATCGTTGCCAGTGAGGGCCAACAATTGGTCGCTGTAGAAGCACTGGCCCGTTGGATATGTCCACAGCAGGGGTTAATTCCGCCTAGTGAGTTTATTCCCATTGCCGAACAGTCCTACTTAATTGATCAAATTGGCGAGCAGATTTTGCAGCAAGCCTGCATTGATACTCAACAGGCGATCGAGCAAGGAATATGGCCTGAGGATGTTCAGGTACACGTCAACATTACCATTGACCAACTGGCTAAGCCTGATTTTGTTCATTTGGTCCGCGATGCGTTGTTTCTGGCGAAGTTGCCTGCTAGCAACTTGGCATTGGAGATCACTGAATCTAAGTTGGTAACCAGTGAAAAAGTAGTATTGGACAACATGCTGCAATTGCGCACCCTTGGGGTCGAACTGGCGATTGATGATTTTGGTACCGGTTTTTCGTCTCTCGCTTACTTGGTCAAGCTGCCGGTCAGTTGTCTCAAAATCGACCGTATGTTTGTTGAGCAGCTTAACCCAGAAAGTGCTCACAACTCGATTGTCGCCGCGGTAATCAAAATCGCCAAGAGCTTGGAACTCGACATCGTCGCTGAGGGGATTGAAACCCAAAGCCAGTTTGAGACTCTCCAGTCGCTCTGCTGTCCGAAAATACAAGGGTATTACTTTAGTAAACCAGCCTCGTTTAGTGATTGGTTAGCGCGCAGCGCTGGCCGGTTAATTCAACAACGAACAATGACTTAAAGCGTCTATCTAACCACCTAAAGTTATTGCCTCCGCTCGGGCTACCCAATCAAGGGTAGCCCTTTTTGTCATCTGGGATAAAACCTTGATGGTTAGTGTTAAAAGTATTGTCTTTGAGGTTTTATGCTTCGAAAACTAACTATTAGTGTTGCCATCCTGTTGTAAGAATTTAATTCAGAGTGATGAAAAGGTGACTGCCTTGTTGTGGTAAACTTTGTCTCAACTAGAGTCTCACATCAAAACCCTGAAATATAAGGGTTTTATTGTTGGGTAAGAGAGGCTTTTTGCTATGAGCTGGTTGAGTTTTTGTGGCTGTGTCCTGGCGGTATCCGTCGAAATCTAATCTTTCATTTATGAAAAATACCAAAAAATAATTTGAACTCGAATGGTTTTTTTGGCATTTTATATTTAACTAATCGTTCAATTAAAAAAATGAGGACGCCAAAAATGCCCAAAGTGGGGATGCCAAGTATTCGTAAACCACAGTTGGTTAATGCCACCATGTCGGTGATTGATCGTGTTGGATTGCATGCAGCGAGCATCGCTTTGATCGCTAAAGAAGCGGGGGTTTCTACAGGGATCATCAACCACTACTTTGGTGGCAAGCATGGCCTGCTGGAAGAGACAATGCGCGAGATCTTGCGTCAATTGTCACAGACGGTCACCGCCAAGCTAAAGGCGCTACCTAAAGAGGCGCACCAACAGCGCATCAATGCCATTGTTGATGGCAACTTTGTTGGCTTTCAGGCGGAAAACAAAGTGGCGAAAACTTGGCTGGCGTTTTGGTCTTATTCGGTACACGACCCAGAACTTAAGCGGTTACAGAGGGTGAATGAAAAGCGCTTGCTGTCTCACCTAAAAATTGAACTGAAAGCACTTTTCGACAACGAGCAGGCGGAAACCATTGCTAACGGAATCGCCGCACTCATCGATGGTATTTGGCTACGTGGAACGCTCAATCCACAAGGTATAGACGCTGAAAAGGCGCGACTCATTATCAACGATTACTTGGATAAGCAGCTTACGTTCTATTCACAAAAATAAGTAAAGTCAGACACATGAATATGAAATCACAATTTATTGATGGGCAGCTATGTCATGCCACATCGGATGAAAGCTTTATCACCTACAATCCCGCCACGGGCGAGGCGTTGGCGACGATTGAACAAGCCAGCCACGAAGATTTGGCTCGAACAATCGAAGCCGCCAAGAAAGGCTTTGCTGTTTGGTCTGCGATGACACCAGTCGAGCGCAGCCGAGTTTTGCTTAAAGCGGTTGCACTGCTGCGTGAGCGCAATGACGAGTTGGCCGCGCTAGAAGTGGCCGATACGGGTAAACCCATCCAAGAAGCAGTCGCAGTTGATGTCGCAACCGGCGCTGATGTCATTGAATACTACGCAGGGCTTGTTCCAGCGATGCAAGGAGAGCAGCAACCACTTGGCGAAAACCAGTTTTTCTACACCCGCCGTGAGCCTTTGGGTATCTGCGCAGGTATTGGTGCCTGGAACTATCCAATCCAGATTGCGATGTGGAAGTCGGCCCCCGCGCTGGCAGCGGGCAACGCGATGATCTTCAAACCTTCAGAAGAAACGCCTTTGACGGCGCTAAAACTGGCTGAAATCTATCGTGAAGCCGGCGTACCTGATGGCGTGTTTAATGTGCTGCAAGGTGACCACCGAGTGGGTCAAATGCTCACCGCACACCCTGAGATCGCGAAAGTATCGTTCACTGGTGAGTCGGGTACGGGTAAGCAGGTGATGGCCGATAGCGCCAAAACGCTCAAGCAGGTCACGATGGAGCTGGGTGGCAAATCACCGATGATCGTATTTGAAGATGCAAAATTGGATGACGCGGTTTCGGCGGCGATGGTGGCCAACTTCTATACCCAAGGTGAGGTGTGTACCCACGGCACTCGCGTGTTTGTGCACGAGTCGATTTATGATCAGTTTGTTGCTCAATTGAAGCAGCGCACTGAAAAACTGATTGTCGGCGAGCCTATGAACCCAGAGACACAAATCGGTGCACTGATTTCGAAACAGCATTTAGGCAAAGTGCTGGCGTCGATTGAGGAGGCGAAGCAGAGCGGCGCGACGCTATTGACTGGCGGTTACCAAGTGACTGACAAGGGTTTGGCCGAAGGTAACTTCGTCGCACCCACGGTGTTCATCGACTGTGACGATGAGATGCCTCATGTGCAAAGTGAAATCTTTGGCCCTGTGATGTCGGTGCTTAAGTTTAGTGACGAATCTGAGGTGATTGCTCGAGCCAATAACACCGACTACGGATTGGCAGCAGGGCTATTTACTCAAGATTTGAGCCGCGCTCATCGAGTGATTCATCAAATGCAAGCGGGGATTTGTTGGGTCAACACTTGGGGTGACTCACCAGCGGAAATGCCGGTTGGCGGCTACAAGCATTCAGGCATCGGCCGAGAAAACGGGCCAGAAACCTTGCGCAGCTACACCCAGACGAAAAGCGTACTTATCGAACTAGGCGGCTTCGAAAGCCCTTACGCTTAATCCAAACCTTGGAGAGACACAAATGCAACAACACTACGATTACATTATCGTCGGTGCGGGCTCGGCCGGCTGTGTTTTGGCCGACCGTTTAACCGAAAGCGGTCAGCATCAGGTGCTGCTCGTTGAAGCGGGTGGCACAGATAAAAGCATATTTATCCAAATGCCAACGGCACTCTCTTACCCAATGAATAGCGACCGTTACGCATGGCAGTTTGAAACGACTCAAGAGCAAGGGCTTGATGGTCGCCAACTTCACTGTCCGCGCGGCAAAGTGCTGGGCGGTAGCTCTTCGATCAACGGAATGGTCTACGTACGTGGTCACGCTTGTGACTTTGATGAGTGGGAGCAGCACGGTGCATCGGGCTGGAACTATCAAGCTTGTCTGCCGTACTTTAAGCGTGCGGAGTCGTGGACTGGTGGTGAAGATGATTACCGTGGCGGTGACGGCCCGCTAGGGACCTGTGCCGGCAACGACATGCAACTTAACCCCTTGTATCGTGCATTTATTGATGCAGGTGTAGAAGCGGGATACCCAGAGACTGAAGACTACAACGGTTATCAGCAAGAAGGCTTTGGCCAGATGCATATGACCGTGGATAAAGGCGTACGAGCTTCCACGTCTAACGCTTACTTAAGGCGCGCGCTAAAGCGTGACAACCTTACCCTAATTAAAGGTGTGGTGGCGCGAAAAATCATGATTCAAGACAACCGAGCGGTGGGCCTTGAGTTCGAAAAATCAGGCAAGATCCACCAGATCAGCGCCAACCAAGAGGTGATCTCTTGCGCCGGTTCTATTGGCTCGCCACAACTGTTGCAGTTGTCGGGTGTTGGTCCGAAATCGGTTCTTGAGCAAGCGGGTGTTGAAGTAAAACACGACCTACCAGGCGTTGGGCAGAATCTACAGGATCATTTAGAGGTTTACTTCCAATATCACTGTAAAGAGCCCATCAGTTTGAACAGCAAACTGGGCTTAGTTAGCAAAGCGAAAATTGGGACCGAGTGGATTTTGACGCGCAAAGGGTTAGGGGCGACCAACCACTTTGAGTCGTGTGCTTTTATTCGCTCACGTGAAGGGCTTAAGTGGCCGAACATCCAGTACCACTTCCTACCTGCAGCTATGCGCTACGATGGCCGAGCGGCATTTGATGGTCATGGTTTCCAAGTGCATGTTGGGCCAAATAAACCAGAAAGTCGCGGCAGTGTAGAAATTACCAGTGCCGATCCGCACGCCCATCCTCGCATCGAGTTCAACTACATCTCGACTGAGCAGGACAAGCAAGACTGGCGTGACTGCATCCGTTTAACCCGTGAGATTTTGCAGCAGCCGGCGTTAGATAAGTATCGAGGTGAAGAAATTCAGCCAGGCATGGATGTTCAATCCGATGCCGATATCGACACTTGGGTTAAACACAACGTTGAGAGTGCTTACCACCCATCGTGCACCTGCAAAATGGGCGCAGACAACGATCCAATGGCGGTACTCGATGAGAGGTGTCGTGTGCGTGGCATCGAAGCATTGCGTGTGGTGGATTCATCCGTATTCCCAACCATTCCTAATGGCAACCTCAATGCGCCGACGATCATGGTGGCCGAACGTGCCGCCGACATGATTTTGGGTAAACAGCTGCTCAAACAAGACTATCAACCAGTTTGGTTAGCCCCTGAGTGGCAAAACAAACAACGAATTAAAACTCCAAAAAGGGCTGTTGAAACAGCCAAGTAACTAGTCAGCAATCATTACAAGGAAATCACTATGTCTATGATGACAAAAACAATGACTACCCTCGCGATCAGTACGTTCGCTTTTAACGCTTACGCTAATCAATGTGAGACAGTGCGTTTCGCTGATGTAGGTTGGACCGATATTACCGCGACAACGGCAGTCACCAGCGAGCTGCTAAAAGGCATGGGCTACACCACCAAAACCGATCTGCTTTCAGTGCCAGTGACATACTCATCAATGGCGAACGGTGATATCGATATCTTCCTTGGCAACTGGATGCCAACGATGGAGGGAGATATCGCTAAATACCGTGAAGCAGGCACAGTTGAAACCGTGCGCGCAAACCTAGAAGGCGCTAAATACACCCTCGCCGTGCCTAAATACGTGTACGACGCTGGGGTGAAAGACTTCGCTGACCTAGCCAAACACGCGGATAAGTTCAAAGACCGAATCTACGGTATTGAACCAGGTAACGATGGTAACCGCCTAATCCAATCGATGATCGACAGCGATGCGTTTGGTCTTAAAGACTTTAACCTAGTTGAATCGAGCGAAGCTGGCATGGTGTCACAGGTATCCCGTGCCGTGCGTCGTAACCAGTGGATTGTGTACTTAGGTTGGGCTCCACACCCGATGAACAGCAATGTTGAGATGGAATATCTTGCCGGTGGTGATGACTTCTTCGGCCCTAATTACGGCGGCGCCAATGTTTACACCAACGTGCGTCAGGGTTACCTAAACCAGTGTCAAAACGTGGGTCAACTGCTCAAAAATCTTGAGTTTAGCCTCGAGATGGAAAACCAGTTGATGGAAGCGATCCTCAACCAAAATGTAAAACCTGCCAAAGCGGCGCAGCAATGGTTAAAAGAAAATCCACAACAAGTGGAAGCTTGGCTAGAAGGCGTGAAAACGCTTGATGGTGGTGACGCAGCTACAGCCGTAAACAACTACATTAAATCAAACGCGTAATCTCATTGAGGAGGAGCGGATCTTTGGCTCCTCCTATTTAAAAAAGGTCTTATTGTGAATTTTATTACAAACAACAAAATCCCTGTGGGTGAATGGATGGAAACGGTTGTCGATTGGTTAACGCTCAACGGCGCTGGCTTTTTCGATGCGGTCTCTATCTTTCTAGAAACTGTGATTATGTTTGTTGTCGATGTGTTCAAATGGATGCCACCGGCTGCGCCGATCATACTGACCGCAGCTATCGCATGGTATCTGCATAGAAGCATTCCTTTGGTATTGTTCATCGTGGGTGCATTGCTAACAATTCTTAATCTCGGGTATTGGCAAGAGATGCTGGAAACCTTTGTTCTCGTGTTTGCAGCGACAACGATTTCCGTATTAATTGGCGTGCCGCTTGGAATTATGGCTGCGCACCGTTCATGGCTCTATGCCTTATTAAGACCGATTCTTGATTTGATGCAAACCGTGCCAACGTTTGTGTACCTGATCCCAACCTTAGTCCTGTTTGGTTTGGGGATTGTACCGGGTCTGATTTCGACCATTATCTTTGCAATCGCAGCGCCAATTCGTCTGACCTACCTTGGTATGACTAAGGTACCAGAAGAGCTCATTGAAGCAGGTAAAGCCTTTGGTGCAAGTCGCAGAAAACTGCTGTTTAAAGTCGAGTTACCAGCGGCGATGCCAAGCATTATGGCTGGTGTGACGCAGTGCATTATGTTGTCACTGTCTATGGTAGTCATTGCCGCGCTAGTCGGTGCTGATGGCTTGGGTAAACCGGTGGTTCGAGCGTTGAACACGGTCAACATTTCGCAAGGCTTTGAAGCTGGATTGGCGATTGTATTGGTCGCGATCATTCTAGACCGCCTGTGTAAAACACCTAACCAGAAAGAGGCTTAATCATGGATGCAATCACTATAAAAAACCTTGACGTGGTGTTTGGTGACAAACAGCAACAGGCGTTAGACCTGCTTGACCAAGGCAAAACGCGTCAAGAAATCATTGATCAAACTGGCCAAGTGGTCGGTGTGGATAATGTCTCGATGACGGTCAAAGAGGGCGAGATTTGTGTGTTGATGGGCTTGTCAGGCTCAGGTAAGTCAAGCTTGCTGCGCGCTGTTAATGGCTTAAATACCATCTCGCGTGGCAGTTTAGAGCTCAAGGATGGCGATCAAAGCGTAGATTTGGCCAATTGCGATGAGCAGACACTGCGCCACCTGCGCACTCACCGTGTGTCTATGGTGTTTCAAAAGTTCGCGTTGATGCCGTGGTTAACCGTACTCGACAACGTGGCATTTGGCCTAGAGATGCAAGGTATGGCAAAAGCACAGCGCCGCGCCAAAGCGCGCGAACAGCTTGAAATGGTCGGCTTGGCGGAGTGGGAAAGCAAATATCCCCATGAGCTATCGGGCGGGATGCAGCAACGTGTTGGCTTAGCGCGTGCCTTTGCCATGGACACGGATATTCTGCTAATGGACGAGCCGTTTTCTGCGCTCGATCCGCTAATTCGCGCTCAACTGCAAGACGAACTCTTGTTACTACAGAAAAAACTTAATAAGACGATTTTGTTTGTCAGTCATGACCTAGATGAAGCACTCAAAATTGGTAATAACATTGCCATTATGGAGTCAGGCAAGCTCATCCAACATGGCAAGCCAGAACAAATCGTACTGGCGCCGGAAACCGAATACGTGAAGGACTTTGTCGCGCACACTAACCCTCTCAACGTGCTGAAAGGGCGCTCACTGATGCAACTGCGCGAAAAACTGGTCAACCAAGATGACCGTTGGCAGATTTGCTCCCGTGATGATCTGTGGGTGGAGCAACAGGCAAGCGGCTTGGTATTGGTTAACTCAGACAAAACTCTGTTGGATTGGAACGATCAGCAGGTAAAAATGCACGATATTGATCATACCAATGTGATTCAAGCGAGCCCCGATATCGGTATGCGCGAAGCGATAGAACTGAAACAGCGTAGCAATCAGCCGATTTTGCTGGTCGAAAACAACCAGTTGGTAGGGGTGTTAACCGATCACGAGCTGTATGACGCATTGCTTGGTAACTTTAAAGAGCGCCAGGTGGCTTAAGCCGCAAGTCATAGCTAGCAAAAACCCAGCGATACGCTGGGTTTTTCATTGTTAGCCAGTGATGTTATTGACTACTAGCCGCGTTTCATCGCACACGCGTAGGCGGTGGTGAAGGCTTGTTCTTGATACTGTTTTAGCCCAGTCTCTTTGAAAGCGATACCAAGAGGGTTCTTTTTCAAGCTCTCTTTGATGGTGTTTGGAGAAACGACTTCGACCTTCAATCCATCAATCAGTTGAATGGCCGCTTCTAGTTTAAAACCAACCGCGCCACCGGCAAATTTTCCTTTAGTTTGGCGCTGACGGATCACCACTTTTTCAATTTTGTAATCTTCGACGAGCTTGGCGAAGTCGAATTGGAATTTGCGTACTTCTTGCGTGTCGTTTGCATTGCCAATCGTCAGTTTAGCTACGCGACAGTCAGGTAAATGAACCACATTATCTTCATGAGAGAGAAGACAAATAATTGCGTCATTTGCTTTAAGTTCTACGCCACAGATTTTCATGTTTAACCCTATCTATTGTTGAGCTGACATTATAGCGGCCAATGCTGACAATGGATACAGTGTGATGCGGCGGCAGCAGTGAGTTATTCGCTGACGAAATGCGTATAAACTGAGTTGAGTTGCTAAACTCTGTCAATAATGGCAGAACATTAGCGACGCCAAAAATAACCGCTTTTTATAAGGATATGCCAAGCTATGAAAAACCTCTTGCTGCTATTGGTCGTACTGGTGATTGCGGGATGCAGCACCTCATTTTTGTACAATCATATCGATTGGCTGGCGGTGGAATATGTCGAAGACTACGTTGAGCTAGATGAAAGCCAAGAGCAACTGTTGAGTGATAAAGTCGCGCAGCTGACGGCTTGGCATCGCCAACAAGAGATCCCCAGTTATGTCGCTTACTTAGATGAGTTGTTAGCGGTTCAGCCCAGTGCTTTTACGCTCGAGCAAATGCGCTATCACGAAGATAAGATACGCACTTACACCAAGCGCTTGGCGAATCAGGTCGCGCCTGAGATAGCCTTATTGGCAAGCCAGCTTTCTGATCAGCAAGTTGAAGAGTTCATGGATAGCCTGCGCGTCAGGCACACTAAGTACAAAAATCGCTATCAAGACTTATCAGACAGCGAGATAAAACAGCGCTATCAGGCGCGAATCGAGAAAAACCTTAAACGCTGGCTTGGTCGTCTCACAGAAGCGCAGCAGCAGGTGTTGTCACGCTGGGTGGATGGATTGCAAATCACCTCACGAGATTGGATCGCGCACCAAACCAAGGTTCGTGTCGAGGTCAATGCGTTGTTAGAACAAAGAAACAACCCTGATGTGTTTAACCCTCGTTTAAACACCTTGATATCAGCGCCAGAGAGTTATTACTCGGCTACGTTAGCCAACAAGATAGAGCACAATCGCGAAGTCGCACGAGTGCATCTCACCGAAGTGATCAATCTGATGACAGAGAGGCAAACTGAGCACTTTCGTGACGAAGTCACTGACTGGAAACAATTGGCGATGGATATTCAATAAGCAGCGCACAATTTTTGTGCAAGATGGTTTGGCGTTAACATAGGACGCGTTAAGCTATAACATCTTGGAAACAAAAAAGTTTGCTTATGGAATGGATTCTATTGTTTGGCGCAGGCGTGCTGGGCGGCATATTAAACAGTATCGCCGGGGGAGGCAGCTTTATCACGTTCCCGGCGCTGATGTTTGTTGGTTTACCTGCAATCGCTGCCAATGCGACCAATACGTTTGCTGTGTGTGCCGGTTATTTAAGCGGCGCCTACGGTTTTCGCCAAGATATTGCGCACTCTGCGACTAAGTTACCGACCATCATTGTTATTAGCTTGCTCGGTGGTGCTCTGGGGGCGTATTTGCTGCTCAATGTTTCAGAGCAGCAATTTATCATTGCTATCCCTTGGCTTTTGCTATTTGCGACTTTGCTGTTTTTGTTTGGTCATCACCTCAGCGCTTGGCTAACCAGAGCCGCTCGCGCTTCTTCTTTGCATCCGCTCTGGTCGCAAGTCGCGATTGGATTGTTACTGCTGCTGGTTTGCTCTTATGGTGGCTTTTTTAATGCTGGCTTAGGGGTGATTGTGCTCAGCTATCTAGTACTGGCTGGATATAACGATATCAACCAAATGAATGGTTTGAAGCTGCTGGTCTCCTCTTGTGTCTCAGTGATAGCCATTGCGGTGTTTGTGCTTGACGGTGTGATTGATTGGCAAAAGGGCTTTGCCGTTATGATCGGGACGTTAGTCGGTGGCTATGTGGCGGCGCGAGTATCGCGAAAAGTAGAGCAAAAGTACGTAAAAGGTTTTGTGGCCCTGTCGAGTATCTTTATGACGTTGTACTTTTTTGTCGACGTTTATGCTTAGCTTCACGTTTGGCGTCAGATTGAGGATCTTTTAGCTTATTTTACCTTGTTTCGCTGCATAATAGCCTCAAAGCAATAGCAAAAACCGCACGGGTTTTCCCCTGCAAAGGAGGCGTTATGAGTAGAAAACTAGGCAGAGTCATGTCCAGTAGCCGCATGATTACCTTTGTCGCATTTTTATCAGCAACCTTGGCATGGGTACTTAACATGCCAGCGCTATTTTGGGTGTCGGTCGTGGCTTTGTTGGCGAGCGCCGCCTTGTTTGTAAAAGATAGGTTTTTCGCATAAAAATAGAGCGCCTTGCGGCGCTCTTAGTGGTTAATTTGTTGCCTAATCTCTAGAAGAAACCGAGCGGATTGACATCATAGCTGATGAGTAGGTTTTTGGTGTTCTGGTAGTGATCAAGCATCATCTTATGGGTTTCACGACCAATCCCAGACTTCTTATAGCCACCGAACGCCGCATGTGCTGGGTAAGCGTGGTAACAGTTGATCCAAATTCGTCCCGCCTCGATATTGCGTCCCATGCGGTAGGCAAGGTTAGCATCACGGGTCCAGACGCCTGCTCCTAGTCCATATTCCGTGTCGTTGGCAATTTCGAGCGCCTCGGCTTCGTCTTTGAACTTAGTAATCGCAATCACTGGGCCAAAGATCTCTTCTTGGAAGATGCGCATCTTGTTATGGCCTTCCAACATGGTCGGCTGAATGTAGTATCCCTGATTGAGTGATTGCGGCTGCTCGGAGATGCCACCACCAAACACCACCTTAGCCCCTTCTTGGCGACCAATCTCTAAGTAACTGAGGATTTTATCGAACTGCTCTTGCGAAGCTTGAGCACCCACCTGCGTATCGGTATCGAGTGGGTTGCCTTGCTTAATGGTTTTGGCGCGCTCTGAGAGCTTGGCGACAAACTTATCGTAAATCGACTCGTGTACTAAAACGCGGGAAGGGCAGGTACAGACTTCTCCTTGGTTAAAGAAGCCTAGTAAGGTGCCCTCGATACATTTATCCAGATACTCGTCTTCATGGTCGAATATATCGGCAAAGTAGATGTTGGGCGATTTACCGCCTAGCTCAACTGTCGACGGTATCAGGTTATCGGCGGCGCATTTTAGGATGTGGTTACCGACCTGAGTCGAGCCAGTAAACGCCAGTTTTGCAATGCGGTTGCTGGTGGCTAATGCTTGGCCCGCTTCGTCACCATAGCCATTGACCACATTGATCACCCCGGCAGGAATCAAATCACCGATTTTTTCCATCAACAGTAAGATGGAGGTCGGCGTTTGTTCGGCGGGTTTCAACACCACGCAGCACCCAGCAGCGAGGGCAGGAGCCAGCTTCCACGCTGCCATTAGCATTGGAAAATTCCAAGGGATGATTTGTCCAACGACCCCAATTGGTTCTGGGAAGTGGTAGCTGGCTGTGGTGGCATCAAGTTCTGCGGCGCTGCCTTCTTGTGCGCGAATACAACCGGCAAAGTAGCGGAAATGATCGACCACTAACGGTAAATCGGCGGCTAGTGTCTCTCGCACCGGCTTACCGTTTTCCCATGTTTCTGCGACCGCGAGCTCCTCGAGGTTCTCTTCAATTCGATCGGCAATTTTGAGTAGGATGTTGGCACGTTCAGTGACACTGGTTGTCGCCCAGCTTGCGCGAACCTTGTGCGCGGCGTCGAGCGCAAGATTGATGTCCGCCTCTCCAGAACGAGCGACTTTACAGTAGGGCTGTCCATTGACGGGCGAAGTGTTATCGAAGTACTCGCCGCTAACAGGTTTCACCCACTCTCCACCAATGTAGTTATCGTAATGCGTTTTAAATGAAACAACAGACTCTGTGCTCCCCGGTTGTGCGTAGATCATACTATTTCCTTATTGATATCTCGTTGTTGTATTGAATGATTAAGCAAGCTCAAACACCGAAGTGTTGAATGGACTAAACGCAAATCACAGACCAAGTGTTAAAAACTTGTTGCATTCTATTGGCCGAGCTAGAGTAGACAAGGCTTGGGTTGCGAGATGCTGAGCACTTGTTAACGATGGGAAGTGTTAACAAAATGTTCAACTGCTCCAAAATGGCACACTCCTTTTGCTCAAAAATGGAACAACTATGCAATTACAAAACAGACAAGCGAATGATTGGCTCACCTCTTCTTGGAGCCGCAGTAGTGATGCGGGGCTAAGAGAGATCAAACGTCCTGAAGATACTGTGCTGTCCAATTCAGTGATGAAAGAGCGACGTTACCGAAACAAGCTTGTGATTGAAGCAGTAGAGCAAGCCGCTCTGCCTCTGTTTAATCAGGTGTTGAGCCGTACAGATAGCCGTTTAATTCTGACCGATAACGAGGGGGTGATTCTTGCAAGCTGGGGTCAAGATCGCTTTCGCGAAAAGCTGCTCGAGATTGCATTGGAGTCGGGAAACTGTTGGCAAGAGCGGCTGAAAGGGACCAACGCCATCGGTACGGCTTTGTATGAACAACGAGCGGTATCAGTGATTGGAGAGCAACACTTTATCAAACAACATCGCTTTATCAGTTGTTCTGCTAGCCCATTGTTTGATCATCGCGGAGAGTTGGTTGGCATATTGGATGTCACCAGTGAGCAAGCCCAACACGATGTGACCACACAGCTTCTGGTGCAGAATATGGTGCAGCTAGTAGAAAACCGCTTGTTGACCCATATTCCAGAGGCGGCAATCCAAATCGACCTAGCGTTAAGTGAATCGGTGCTCAATACAGGTTGGCAAGGGATTGTCATTGCCGACCACGATGGGCGAGTTGTGGCTCACAATCACGTAGCTTGTGAGCTGACACGTCAAACCAATATGCTCGGAGAAAAAATCGATACGCTACTGGAGCGTTCAAAGCGGCAAACGGCGTTGGTGTTTAAGCAACATTCGCTAAATCACGCAACGGTGAGTAAATCATACGTCACTGCGGCCAGTGAGCTGCATAGTGGCGAAGACAAGGTAGAAAGCGCGTGGCAGCAAGCGAACAAGGTATTAGGCAAAGACATTAGTCTACTGATCCTCGGCGAGACCGGGGTCGGCAAAGGAGAGTTCGTTAAAGCGCTACACAAGCAGAGCGAGAGAAGCCGTGCGCCTTTGGTGACGGTAAATTGTGGCGCGCTGGCTAAAGATCTGATCGAATCAGAGCTGTTTGGCTACGCGCCTGGCGCCTTTACGGGGGCGAACAGCAAAGGGTATGTAGGGCGAATTCGCCAAGCCGACGGCGGCATCCTGTTTTTGGATGAGATTGGTGAAATGCCACTGGATGCTCAGTGCCGGCTGCTAACCGTGTTGCAAGAAAAAGTGGTGATGCCTGTTGGCTCGGCGCGCAGCCATCAAGTGGATCTGCAAATCATCGCCGCCACGCACCAAGACCTTGCAAAGTTGGTGGTTGAAGGGCGTTTTCGAGAAGATCTTTACTACCGTCTCAACGGATTGGTTATCGAGTTACCTTCGCTAAGAGAACGCAGTGATAAACGTGCCCTTATCGTACAACTGCACAGCAAGTACAAGCCACATCATCAAACCCTGTCACCCGCTTTGCTCGATACCTTGTGTGAATATCACTGGCCCGGCAACTTGCGTGAACTGGACAATTTATTCAAAGTCACTTGCCTGATTGCCAGTGAGCAAGCGCAACTGACGTTGAGTGATATTCCCAGCCATTTGTCGAAACAGATTTTGCAACATCAGTCGCTGAGTCGAGCGCAACCGGCCAAGGATCTACAATCGACGGTGAACTCAACCTTGCTTGATACTTATCGGGCCCATGATGGCAATATCAGTAAAGTATCACGAGTGCTAGGGGTGAGCCGAAATACCATCTATCGCAAGCTAAAAGCGCTGGGTGTCTGATAATCGCGGACAAAAAAAGGAGCTCAAATCGAGCTCCTTCTTGTTTTGAAACCTAGCCTTACAGTCCGCCTTGTTGCTGCGCCTGTTTTACTAAAGCCTGACGTTGAGCTTCCTTCTCTAACAATTGCTGTTCTTCCTTTGTTAGCTTGTTATTTTGTGCGCTTGGAACAAAAACAAAGTACTTATTAATAGTCATGTTAAGAACCTCAAATATGAGTGATAACCGTCCCGGTTACGTAAATCACCACTGTCTGCATCACTGTGACGCAAGACTCCTTGTTGCAGGTTTCAAAAAATAGAGGATGTTAACTCGGTTAACATCCTCCATGGGTCGAGAATTATAGTATGAGTGTGGGGTATGAATAAACCCCAAACTCATCCCTTCAGTTATACATCATAGGTAGTCGATGCCGTATCGCCACCTGTACCGGTCCAGTTAGTGTGGAAAAACTCACCACGTGGACGGTCAGTACGCTCATAAGTGTGAGCACCGAAGTAGTCACGTTGAGCTTGAAGTAGGTTCGCTGGCAGGCGAGCGGTCGTGTAACCATCTAGGAACGAAAGCGCTGAGATAGTACAAGGCATTGGGATACCCGCTTCCAGTGACTTGGCCGCCACTTTACGCCAAGCTGGTAGGCTGCTTTGTAAGATGCCTTTAAAGTAGTCATCAGAACCAAGGAAAGCGATATCTGGGTTCGCTTCGTACGCGTCGCGGATGTTGCCTAGGAACGCTGAGCGGATGATACAGCCACCGCGCCACATTAGGGCAACATTACCGTAGTTTAGATCCCAGCCATTCTGGTTTGACGCTTCACGCATCAGCATAAAGCCTTGAGCATAAGAGATGATCTTAGAAGCGAGTAGCGCTTGACGAAGTGCATCAACCCACTCTTGCTTGTCGCCTTCTACTGGTGTGATTGTCTTACCGAATAGAGACTCTGCTTCAACGCGTTGGTCTTTAAGAGCTGACAGGCAGCGAGAGAATACAGACTCAGAGATAAGCGTCAGTGGAATACCTAGGTCTAGTGCGTTGATACCTGTCCATTTACCAGTACCTTTTTGGCCGGCAGTGTCGAGGATCTTCTCAACCAGAGGCTCGCCGTCTTCATCTTTGTAGCCAAGGATGTCAGCGGTGATCTCTACCAGGTAGCTGTCTAGCTCAGTCTTGTTCCAGTCTGCGAAAACGGCTTGCATTTCGTCTGCAGACATACCTAGGCCATCTTTCATAAACTGGTAAGCTTCAGTGATAAGCTGCATGTCACCGTATTCGATGCCGTTATGTACCATCTTAACGAAGTGGCCAGCGCCGTCGTTACCAACCCAATCACAACAAGGCTCGCCAGCGTCAGTTTTCGCAGAGATACCTTGGAAGATAGGTTTTACCGCTTCCCACGCTTCTGGTGAGCCGCCTGGCATGATAGAAGGACCAAAACGCGCACCTTCTTCACCACCAGATACGCCAGTACCGATAAAGTGAATGCCTTTCTCACGCAGGGCAGCCACGCGGCGGTTAGTGTCTGGGTAGTTCGTGTTACCGCCATCAATGATGATGTCGCCTTTGTCCAATAGAGGTACTAGCGCTTCGATAAACTTGTCGACCACTTCACCGGCGCGAACCATTAGCATCACTTTACGTGGCGCTTCTAGCTTCTCAACGAGCTCTTCAAGTGAGTAAGCACCGATGATGTTAGTCCCTTTTGCTGGGCCTTGTAGGAACTCGTCTACTTTCGCAGCAGTACGGTTGTGAGCCACCACTTTAAAGCCGTGGTCGTTCATGTTTAGGATAAGGTTTTGACCCATTACTGCGAGGCCAATTACACCGATATCACCTTTCATTATTTCTCTCCAATCTATTTATTTGCGCACTCGCGTTACGCGATTTTTGCTGCTGCGTCTGAATCTAAGTACCACTCTGTTTCACCAGTCTTAGACTGGATCTTCGCTGCCGGGTAAGGCAACTCACTGGCCGGAGTAGTATGAATTTCGTGTACGATATCGACTTTGCCAGCGCCTAACACTAGGTAGCTGATTCGTTTTGCTGCTTCGAGCACTTTCGCGGTTTTTGACACGCGAAGCTGACCAGATTCAGGATGAGACGCAACCAGAGATAGGTTCTCGTCTGCGTAGTTAGTCTGACCAGGGAACAGTGAAGCGGTGTGACCATCAGCGCCGACACCGAGCAAAATCCAGTCAAAAACAGGTGTGCCATTTTCACATGGAATCACATCGCTCATCTCTTTGGCAAAGCGCTCGGCTTCGCCCATAGGCTCGTTCTCACCCAGAATACGGTGGATGTTTTCTGCTGGGATATTGACCTGGCTAAACAGCAATGCATTAGCTTCGCCGTAATTGCTTTCTGCGTCATCCGGTGCGACACAGCGCTCGTCACCCCACCAGAAGTGTAGGTTATGCCATTGAATACTTTGCGCATAAGGAGCTTGCGCCAACAGCTTGAACAGCATTTTCGGCGTGCTGCCACCAGATAAAGAAATATGCACAGGGCGATTTTGCTCGCTCAGTGCTTGCATATCATCGGCTAAGCTTTCTACAACGTGTTGAGCTGTTTGAAAAATCTTGTGGTTGATCATAGTTCACAGTAATCCGTGTCAGTTAGGTTTTTACATGGGAAACGCCACGCACGATTATCACGTTGCAATAGGTCGTCAGACTCTTTTGGCCCCCATGTGCCGCAAGCGTAGCCAAACAGCGCTTGTGGATCTTGTTTGAAATCGAGAATCGGTTGTACATATTGCCAACACGCTTCTACGGCGTCACTGCGAGCGAACAAGGTCGCATCACCGTTCAGCGCATCAAGCAGTAAGCGTTCGTAGGCGGTTAACATTTGTGTTTCATGCAAAGAAGCGTAATGGAAGTTCATTTTCACCTCTTTAGCGTTAAAACCAGCGCCAGGCTCTTTGAGGCCAAAGCTCATTTGAATGCCTTCATCCGGTTGAATTCGAATGATGAGCTTATTCTCAGGCGCATTGTGACCAAACACTGGGTGTGGCGTTTGTTTAAAGTGGATAACCACTTCGGTCACGCGCGTTGGTAGGCGTTTACCGGTGCGCACGTAGAAAGGCACACCGTTCCAACGCCAGTTGTTGATGTACGCTTTAAGACCGACATAGGTTTCCGTGCGTGAATCTTCTGCCACGCCCGGCTCATTGCGGTAACTTGGCAAGAACTCGCCGCGAACATCGGATTCAGTGTATTGACCCAGCACAAGATTGTTGCGTAAGTCGTCTTGATCGAGCGGTTTCAAACACTGCAGCACTTTGACCACTTCATCACGCATCGAATCAGCGTTTATTTGCGCCGGCGGCTCCATGCCAACCATCGCCAACACTTGCAGCAGGTGGTTTTGGAACATATCACGCACGGCGCCTGAGTTATCGTAATAGCCACCACGTTCCTCGACGCCTAAAAATTCTGCGCCAGTGATCTCGACATACTCGATAAAGTTGCGGTTCCATAGTGGCTCAAACATCGCGTTGGAGAAGCGGAACACGAGTAGGTTCTGGACCGTCTCTTTTCCTAGGTAATGGTCGATACGGTAAATTTGGTGCTCTTGGAAGTGCTCATGAATCTCTTTATCGAGTTTTTGTGCAGAGGCCAAATCGTAACCAAACGGCTTCTCGATGATCAGTCGTTTCCAACCGTCTTCTTCGTTGTTAAGACCATGTTCAGCAAGGCTGGCCGGAATAACGCTGTAAAGGCTTGGTGGCGTCGCGAGATAGAACAAAGTATTGCGCTGATCGAACTGATATTGCTCAGAAAGCTGGTCAAGTCTGGTGCAGAGCTTACTGTAGTCGGCACTGTCAGAGGTGTTGATGGCTTGATAGTGAAGATGATTGATAAAGGCATCAAGAGTGGCTGGCTCGGTCTTTTCCATCTCTTGCAGCGAGCGCTTAAGCTTTTCTCGGTAAGACTCATCGCTGTACTCAGTGCGGCTGACACCAAGAATGGCGAAATTCTCTGGTAGCTGTTTGTTTGAGTAGAGGTGATACAAAGCTGGGATTAACTTGCGGTAGGTTAAGTCTCCCGAAGCACCAAAAATAACGATGCTGCTGTTTTCTGGTATTACCATCATCTTTCCCTTAAAAACGAGGTAGTTAGCATGTGCCTCATGGGTTGGCACCAATAGGTCACCAACCGTATCAACGACACCTAAAAGTATAAAGTCGGCTCTGCCTATCGTATTAATAGGCAAAACAGAATAAACACGCCAAACCTCTCCGTATCACAAAAAATGGTGTGAAAATTGAGAGCTGAATCCTCAGTTGGCAGGGTATTGTCTATGACTCTTTGATATACATCAACCTTTGAGCGGGCAATCGATTAAATAATGACACATTTGTTAGCTAAGGCATTGATATTACGCTAATCACTTCGTTTTAAGCCTAATAGACTAATTTTACGTTTTTACTCTAAATTTGACTCTTCAGCGTTGGGTTTAAAACTGACTTCTCAGATAGCTCTTGACCCGTAGAATATGCTGAGCTCGGTCAATCGAACCTTGTTGTTCTTCATTTAAGAAACGCTTGGCATAGCTTTGATCTATCTCTTGCTCTAAAAACAGCAAATAGAGTTTCGGGTCGATATGTCCGCTAATCGCCATATCGGTCATGATGTCGACCGACTCAGAGAGCGTTTTGCCTTTCTTATAAGGACGGTCGCTGGATGTCAGTGCTTCAAACACATCGGCAATCGCCATGACTCGGGCAGGAATAGATAATTGCTCTTCACTTAGACCTCTCGGATAGCCCTTACCATCCATACGCTCATGATGCCCACACGCATATTCGGGCACTTGTTTGAGATGCTCTGGGTAGGGTAGGCGGTTCAGCATCATAATGGTTTGAATAATATGGTCATTGATAATGAATCTCTCTTCATCGTTTAACGTACCGCGTGTGACCGAGAGGTTGTACAGTTCGCCGCGATTGTATTTAAGCTCGCCTGGCGTTAGCACAAACGTCTCTTGCCAGATATCTTGCGGTTTGGCGTCTTGTTGCCAAGTCACGAAGTGGACCGGTTTGTCACTGAGCAGAGGCTCTTGCACTGGCAGTTGAGCTTTGTGACCGGCGCGCTGCTTCTCAATCCAGGACACCCCGATTTGGTCATCCAGTGTTCTTGTCCAGGTGTACTGACTGATGCGCTTCAGACGCTCTACCGCTTCATCACTCATTGATTCGCTGCCAATATTACATTGGCCAATGAAGGCAAAATCATCATCCAGTTGCTGGTGCTTATCGCTCAACGCCTGCTTAAGCTGTATTTCGTCGCCGCCGCCCGCGATGCCTTGCCAATATTCAATCTCGGCTTGGGACTTGAGCAGCTCAAAGCGCATTCTTATTTCGTGGATTCTGTCGTAGATGGTTTCGAGTTTGGTCGCTTTATCAATCACATACTCTGGTGTGGTGACTTTGCCGCAGTCATGCAACCAAGAGGCAAGATGCAGTGCCTCCCATTGATCTTTGGACATGGAAAATATGGGGAAATACTGCTTATCTTTATCCGCAGCGGTGACTAACATTTTCGTCAGCTCAGGTACCCGTTGGCAGTGACTGCCCGTGTAGGGCGACTTGGTATCGATGGCCGAGGCGATCAGCTCAACAAAGGCATTGAGCATCTCTTTTTGTTGCTCAATGCGGTCGATGTTTTCTTTGGCAATTTCACCAAAACTCAATAGCTCTTTGAGGAACGCGTGTTTGTCTGACTGCTCTGGAGTGATAGCACGTTCGTAGCCAAGCAATAGTACGCCGACTAAGGCTTTCTCTCGGTTGTGTAATGGAAACAGATAAACATCCGAATTATAAAGTTGCTCACGGAATTTGGCTAACCCGACGTCGTCACGGTTTAGGTGAACTATCTCGCCTTTCTTGAGCTCCGTTCTTACCCAGGGAATAGAGTCGATCAAGGTATTGATATCGATTTTGAATGGTATGATGGCGTGATTGGCCACGCTGGTTAAAAGGTGTTGTTTTTCATCTTTGGTAAACAGCACTATGGTTTCTGCGCGAGTGACCAGAAAGCTTTGGTGAGCGATAGTTTTTGCCAGTACCGAGAAGTCTTGATTGCTGGCGGTTTCACGCAGCAACCTGAGCAAGTCAAACAGAGTATGCTCCATCAGCTCAATTGACTTAGTGAGGTTGGCCACCTCTTTTATCATGCTGCGCGAGTAGCGGGTTTTCTTGAAATCAAAGCGGGCAATATTGTCGGTTTGATGCATCAAAGCTTGCAGTGGTTGAGCTAGCCTTTTGGCCACAAACCAAACCACTACGAAACTCAGCGACAATAACACCATGGCGACCGTGACCTGCTTGTCACGCAGTGAGAGTAGTGGCCTGAGGAGATCGTCTTGCGGCGTTGCCTCGGCCAATAATAGTCTCGTAGTGCTGTTGAGCTGAACTGGCGTGAGAGTCACCGACCATCGCTGCTGCTGGTATTCAGGTGTTTCATACAGTATTTGACTAGAAAGACGGTTAAGCACTGACGCGAACACTGTCTTAGATAAATGTGGCTGGGTCAACTGATCGTCCTTGAGGCCAGTATTGTGGTGGCCCAGTACCTCAAATTGGTCGTCGAATAGCATCAGTTGGGTGTTGGAAGAGTAGCCCATTTGACTCAACTGCTCTGACAGCGATGACAGGGTAAAATCGGCGCCAACCACGCTTTTGCCGTCGGCTGAACGTCGAGACAGGGTCACTCCGGTTGTCTTTAAAAAGTAAAAGGCATAAGGCTCAGACAGCCGGATAAGCCCGTCCGCAGCGGCGTTTTGATACCAAGAACGGTTGCGTGGATCAAACGTATTGTCGTTACTATTTCGATAGCCGACTTGTTCTAGGTTTTTGTCTAAAAAGAAGAATTCGTTACTGCCGCTGTGGAGCGCGACATTGACCATAATTGAGGCTGATAGCGGAGCGTCAAACTCGCTATAGTCGCTGCTGCTACGAAGCTCTCTTGCGATAGTGAAGTCGCCTTGCTCATTGACATAAAAGAGGGCGACGACGCCCGGGTTGCGCTCAAAGATGAGTTGCAAAGAGCGCCAAAATCTAGGGTGATTAGAGGGCGCAGCAAAGTTTGTTATGCTATCGCTGAGCGCCATAAAGTCCAAGGTGGTGAAGATAGGGCCTGCTCTCACTTGGAACGTCGACTCCAACTTACGGCTATTTTCTCGACTCAACTCTTTTGCGCTGCTAGTTAATAGCTGTTGTGCATGCTGATAGCTAATGGCAATAAGCACAACCCCCACCAAGGAGGTGAGAACCAAAAACAGCGTTGTAATATGCATACTAAGCGAGTAGCGTTGCTTTTTCATAAAAACACCACAAAGTGAACACCTCTTAAGTATCGAACAAACTCACCAACCTGCAAAAAAGTCAGCCATATTTCTGTTATCTCGTTGTTTTACAGTAGCGAACGCTAGAAAAGAGCAAAAAGTGGTCTATAACCAATAAGAACTAACTAAAAAGGGATATTTATGTTGAGTTTGACCTATCAAATCGAGGTGGATGCCACAGCGGAAACCGTCTGGGAGACATTGATCAGCCCAGAGTCCTATGGCCAGTGGGCGAGCGCATTTTCTCCCAAATCACAGTTTTCAGGCCAGTGGGCACAAGGCGAGCAGATCTTGTTTTTTGACCCTGATACCGGTGGTACTCGCGCCGTCATTGACGTGATTGAGCCGAACAAGCGTCTAGAATATCACCACGTTGCGGTGTTTAGCCCCGACAGAGTGCAGCAGCTCGATAGCGACTCGGCGACAAAATGGATCGGTAGCAAAGAGTGTTATCATATCGAGCAAACGGACGAATCCGTGTTGCTGACCGTAACCATAGAAACGCATCCAGATTTTGTCGCTATGTTTAACCGTGGCTGGGAACAGGCGCTGCCATTGATTAAGGCACTTTCCGAGCAAGACTGTTAACATAGCGCTTCCTAGTTAGACAATGTGGTAGAAAATGAAATTAGTCGTTGATACTCATACGCACACCTATGCCAGTGGTCATGCGTATAGCACCCTGATTGAAAATGCGCGCAGCGCAAAACAGAATGGCCTTACCATGTTTTGTACTACGGATCATGCCGAGTCTATGCCCGGCGCGCCGCACTACTGGTTCTTTTCCAATCAACGTGTGTTACCTCGGTTTATTGACGAAATCGCGGTCATTCGAGGCGTTGAAGCGAACATTCTCAATCTTGCTGGCGACATAGATGTCCATCCTAGCTCTTATAAAAGCCTGGACTGGGTGATTGGCAGTTTCCACGAGCCAGTATTTATCCCAAGTGATAAGCACACCCATACCCAAGCATTAATCAATACCATTAAGAGTGGCAATGTGGATGCGCTCGGTCATCTTGGCAATCCCAACTTCGATTTCGATTTTGAACCAGTGCTGCAATGCGCGAAACAGTACAATGTGGCGATTGAAATCAACAACACCACTTTAAAAGGCAATAGCCGTGTGGGGAGTGTCGAGAGGTGTTATCAGATAGCAGAGCTGGGTAAACAAATCGGTGTGTTCTTTACCACCGGCAGTGATGCACATTTTTGTGCAGATATAGGCAATCTGAACTTAGTGTCACAAATGCTTGATGAAGTCGGGGTAGAAAGCGGACAAGTCATTACTCATTCCGCCAAGCAATTTTTGGATTTTTTGGCGCTGCGTGGCCGAGATACGATCAGCGAGTATCAAGATTTATAACTTGATACAAAAATCGATTTATTATCGCTCTGCGCTTCCAGTAGACTTGTCGCTTCGGATCACTTAGACAGAATAACAACAATGAAAAAGTTACTTCCCATTTTTGCCATCGCTTTGTCGGCCCAAACGTACGCAGCAGACTTTGACCTAAAAGCGACAATGAAGCAGATGAAAGTCGAGTTCAAGCAAGCGGCTCAGGCCGAGCAAATCGAGCCGATGCAGGTTGCCATTGCCAATTTAACCTCGCTTGTTGAGCAATCCAAGCAAGGAGAGTACCCACCAGAGAAAACAGATCTCTATTTAGAGGGCTTCAACAAGCTCTCAGTAGCGTTAGCAAAAGTGGATGCTAAGCTGAGCGATGGAGATTTGGCTGCGGCGAAACAAGCGCTTAGAGAAGTCGATGCGTTACGTGAAGAGTACCATGATAAGCGTAACCCAAGTATCTGGAGCAAGATTTTTGGTTAACAGAAAAACCATGATCAAAGCAGGATTTTTCACTCTAACTTACTGAGCTTGTTAACAAGAAATTATATATTGGCGCTCTAACCGTTGAGAGCGACCATGATCAGAGCGTCTAACTTCAAGCGTAACATGTTGTTTGCAAGTGCCCTTAGCTGGGTGCTTGTGACTCTGATGCCAGTGATTAATGCCCACGGCGCCAGTGCTGGCGTATGGGCGACGCTCTGTACCATTAACGGTTTCGAACTGGTTCAGATTGAAGAGGGTACGGCACAAACTCAACACAGTAAGCCGTGTCCTTTCAGCCATTTCTCTTGCTTTCATCAAGATGCTTTTCCAACACCCCAACACGCACGCAGAACCACTTTAGCGAAGTTCGATGCGTACACTTTTTTGGCTCTAAGTGAACGCTTTCAGCTCGCTATCCCACGCGCGCCGCCGCGTGCTCAGTTCAATGCTGTCCCGTTACGACTCTCTCCCACTAACTTCTCGCTGATATAATCAATAAACGTTCTTAATCTTGCCGGCATGTATTTGGTCTGTGCGTATTGCAGTGCGATCGCACCATGATAATTACTTTTGATCGTCCAGTCGGCCAATACAGGGACCACTTCACCTTTTTGCAGTGCATCGGCAATCACGAAATCATGGAAAATTCCAATACCCAGTGCGTTTTTTACCCCGGTTAAACGCATCTGCGAATGGTTGACTGCATATCGGCCACTGACGGGTACCGAGTGATATTCGTCTTCTTTAAAAAAATCCCAAATATGGTCGCGGTCGGTTTCGGCTAGATACAAGCAGTCATGATCGAGCAACTGCGTCGGATGATTAGGCATACCTCGTTGAGCGATGTATTGCGGGCTGGCACACAGCACCAGATTGGTTTTGCTCACTTCTTTTAATACTAAGTTCTCGTCTGGCTTATCGGTTAGCTTGAACGCCACATCAATGCCATCACGGATTAAGTCGATTTCGCCATCGGCGACACGAAGCTTGAGCTGAATATCCGGGTACTGCTTTAAAAAGGGCATCACATGCGGCTGCAGTACAGAGTTTAAGAAGGCTTCTGGCGCCGCGACGGTTAGCGCGCCACTTAACGCTTGATGCTGGGTGGTTGAGATCTCAACCGCTTGTTTGGCGGCATTCACCATCACCCTAGCTTGATCGTACACCTGTTGCCCGGCGCGAGTAATGATCAATTTGCGTGTGGTTCGTTCAAACAGCTTAACCGAGAGTGCGCCCTCCAACCTTGTCACCAGTTTACTCAGTGCCGAAGGGGTGACGTTGAGCTGTTTCGCGGCGGCGGTAAAGCTGCCCTCATCGACGATCAAGATAAAACTGGCGAGATCGGGCAGCAGGGCAATCAGTTGGGTGTTTTTCATCAGCTTACATCGGGTTGCAGTAGGGATGAGCTAGTTTACCCTGCGGCTCCTTTAGCGTCATCATTAAACGCCATTATTTGTGCTTTGGATTCACTAATGTTTTTCCAACTGAACGGATAATGAAAATTCTAAGCTTAGATTACACTTATCAAACCAAATTTCTGTCTTCAACAGCTATGCTGAAGACAATGCATCAGCCTAGCTGACGACAATAACGAACAAGGAATTGGAAATGTCCTCTGCATTCTACGACCAAATCAAACAACAAATTGAAGAAGTAAAGGCGGAAGGTCTTTACAAATCAGAGCGTGTTATCACTTCTCAACAGCAAGCGGCAGTGAAAATCGCCAGTGGTGAGGAAGTATTGAACTTCTGCGCCAACAACTATCTTGGCCTGGCGAATCATCCTGATCTAATTGAAGCTGGTAAAGAGGGCATGGATGTGCACGGCTTTGGTATGGCATCGGTGCGCTTTATCTGTGGTACTCAAGACATCCATAAAGAACTCGAACAAAAGCTGTCTAAGTTCTTGGGTAAAGAAGACACTATCCTTTACACCTCTTGCTTCGATGCTAACGCGGGACTGTTTGAAACCATTCTCGGCAAAGAAGATGCGATCATTTCTGATGCACTGAATCATGCTTCAATCATTGACGGTGTGCGTCTGTGTAAAGCGATGCGTTTCCGTTACGCAAACAACAACATGCAAGAGCTAGAGCAGCAACTTATCGCTGCAAAAGAGGCGGGTGCGCGCCATATTCTCATCGTTACGGATGGCGTATTCTCAATGGACGGCGTAGTCGCTAACCTTCCTGCCATCTGTGACCTTGCTGACAAGTACGGCGCGTTGACTATGGTCGATGACTCGCACGCGGTTGGCTTTATGGGCAAAACCGGTGCAGGTACGCACGAGTATCACGATGTTGTCGACCGTATCGACATCATCACAGGTACCCTAGGCAAAGCAATGGGCGGCGCTTCTGGCGGCTACACCTCTGGCAAAGCAGAAGTGATCGACTGGCTGCGTCAACGCTCGCGTCCATACCTATTTTCTAACTCAGTGGCGCCAGCAATCGTGAATGCGTCCATCCGCGTTCTTGACCTACTTGAAGAGAGCGGCGACCTGCGCGACCGTCTATGGGAAAACGCGGCACATTTCCGCACACGTATGGAAGCGGCGGGTTTTACTATGGGCGGCGCTGACCACGCTATTATCCCAATCATGCTGGGTGATGCAAAAGTCGCGGCTGAGTTTGCTGAACGCGCGCTAGAAAAAGGCATCTACGTTATCGGCTTCTCTTTCCCTGTGGTACCAAAAGGTCAGGCTCGTATTCGTACCCAAATGTCAGCGGCACATTCTCGTGAGCAACTCGATCGCGCTATCGATGCCTTTATTGAAGTGGGCCTTGACATGGAGATCATCAAATAATGAAAATCAAAGCACTCTCAAAATTGAAGCCTGAAGAAGGCATTTGGATGACTGAAGTCGACAAGCCTGAGCTTGGTCACAACGACATCCTGATCAAAATTAAGAAAACCGCGATTTGTGGTACTGACGTTCATATCTACAACTGGGATGAGTGGTCGCAAAAGACCATTCCTGTACCTATGGTTGTTGGCCACGAGTATGTGGGTGAAGTCGTCGGTATTGGTCAAGAAGTGCGTGGTTTTGAAATCGGTGACCGCGTGTCAGGCGAAGGGCACATTACCTGTGGCCACTGTCGTAACTGTCGTGGCGGCCGTACTCACTTGTGTCGCAACACAGTCGGCGTGGGCGTCAACCGTGAAGGGGCATTTGCCGAATACCTAGTGATCCCAGCCTTCAACGCGTTTAAGATCCCTGAGGGGATCTCTGACGATCTAGCCTCCATTTTTGACCCGTTCGGTAACGCGGTACACACAGCGTTATCGTTCGACCTAGTCGGTGAAGATGTCCTGATCACAGGTGCTGGTCCTATCGGTATTATGGCCGCGGCAGTGGCGAAACACGTTGGCGCGCGTCACGTGGTGATTACTGATGTCAACGAATACCGACTAGACCTGGCTCGTAAGATGGGTGTCACTCGCGCAGTCAATGTTGCTGAGCAGAAACTTGAAGACGTGATGGGTGAGCTTGGTATGACGGAAGGCTTTGATGTGGGTCTTGAGATGTCTGGCGTACCTTCAGCATTTAACTCAATGCTACAGACAATGAACCACGGTGGTCGTATTGCGCTACTCGGTATTCCACCATCAGACATGGGCATCGATTGGAACCAGGTTATCTTCAAAGGCTTGGTCATCAAAGGTATTTACGGACGTGAAATGTTCGAGACTTGGTACAAGATGGCAAGCTTGATTCAGTCTGGCTTAGATCTATCGCCAATCATAACTCACCATTACAAGATTGACGACTTCCAACAAGGCTTTGACGTTATGCGTAGCGGCCAGTCTGGTAAAGTTATTCTTGATTGGGAGTAATCCCCAACAGCATAAAGAAAGTGTTTATAGCCGAGCTCAACGCTCGGCTTTTTACTGTTAATTGTTACTTTTTTTTTGTGCGACTTGTGCATATTGACGAAGTAGAGCGGTCAGAGTCGTGACCCATTCCAACGCGTTCTGTGGTGGCTGCTTGAGTAGCACCTCAACATGATTACAGTGGGTTTCAAGCGCAATGGCTTGTTCTAAGTGAAAAGAGACCGCGTAGAAATGCCACAGCAATAAGCGTTGCATGCGTAGGATGTTTTGCTGCTTGTTCTCTGATTCTGAAAACAGTGCGGGAAGTTCGCTCAGCGCAATCGCACTCATGCGCAACATGGCATCAAATTGCGCTTCTTGCTGCTTATCTGGTGAGGTGACCTCATCACTATCAAACGTAAACAGCTCTGACATCGATTCCTCTGGAACCAGACGATGAATCATGCGTAAGCTCAGTTCTTCAAGCTCTTCTCGGCGCATCGAAGATAGGGCATCGTAAGTATAATCAAGTGACATAATCGCTCTCAGGCAAGAAATTTAGCTGGGTATTCTAGCGTGGTGGCGACAAATTACCAGTTGCCCCTCAGCCAGAGTGTTAGAAACGGCAAACCCCGCACATTGGCGGGGTTTGTGTGTGGGTTTAGCCTAGACGTTATTAGTGTGCCAGCCTGTTCTGATGAGCACGTTAAGTATTACCTAACTAAAACTAGAAGCTATTGATAATTACGCCAGTAAATCGGCTAAAAAAACGCTCGATTTTTATGTCACTGTGATCTCTGTCCAAAATATTTATCGCGCTAACTCCATATAAGTAAACACTAATTTAAACCAGTGACCTTTATTGCCTACTTAATTTGCTCGCTTTTGAACGTTTATTGTGCGCTTGAACGTTTGCGTGAAAATATGTGATGAAAGTCTCATTTGGGGCGCTATACTTTCCGCCCGGTTGAGAATCACAGCTCTACCAATACAAGCCGTCACACGGAATGGTGAATGACCCCACGGACCGGACCAGCTGCTAATTCAATGCTTGTAGAGGTAATCTTTAATGAATGTTTTATTTGGTTTAATCGGAATCGCGGTTCTGCTGCTTTGTGCTGTTTTGTTGTCAGAAAGTCGTGGTGCGATTAATTGGAAAACCGTGTCGCGCGCGTTACTGCTTCAAGTCGCGTTTGCCGCATTAGTGCTCTATTTCCCATGGGGGCAAGCGGCGCTAACCAGTTTGAGTGGTGGCGTCTCAAGTTTGCTCGGGTTTGCCGACGAAGGGATCGCATTTCTCTTTGGCGATCTTGCCAACAGCGGTTTCATTTTCGCGGTTCGCGTTCTTCCTATCATCATCTTTTTCAGTGCTCTCATTTCCGCCCTTTACTACTTGGGCATAATGCAAAAAGTCATCGCGTTTATCGGCGGTGCCATCCAGAAATTTTTGGGAACCAGCAAAGCGGAGTCTTTGGTGGCAACGGGTAACATATTCCTCTCGCAAGGTGAATCACCACTGCTAGTTCGTCCTTTCCTTTCGCGTATGACACGCTCTGAACTGTTTGCGGTGATGGCTGGTGGTATGGCCTCCGTTGCGGGGAGCGTATTAGGTGGCTATGCGGGCTTAGGTGTAGAGCTGAAATATTTGATTGCGGCGAGTTTCATGGCGGCTCCGGGCAGTTTGATGATGGCAAAAATCATTGTTCCCGAGCGCGACACGCCTATCGATCAGTCCGATATCGAAATGGACAAAGCGCAAGAGAGCAATGTGATCGATGCGTTGGCAAGCGGTGCCATGAATGGCATGAAGGTGGCGGTCGCTGTAGGTACTATGCTCATCGCTTTCGTTAGCGTGATTGCTATGGTCAATACAGGGCTAGAAACTCTTGGCGAAGCTGTGGGCTTTGGTGGCATCACCCTTCAAGCACTATTTGGTTATCTGTTTGCCCCACTTGCTTGGGTGATTGGTGTACCCGCCAACGAGGTGTTGATGGCCGGCTCCTACATCGGCCAAAAGATAGTCTTGAATGAATTTGTGGCCTTTATCGACTTTGTCGAACACAAAGCACTATTGTCTGAACATACTCAAGTGATTGTAACCTTCGCCTTATGTGGATTCGCCAATATTGGTTCAATCGCAATTCAACTAGGGTCAATCGGTGTTATTGCGCCAGATCGACGCTCTGAAGTGGCCAATCTCGGCATTAAAGCGGTCCTTGCCGGTACGTTAGCCAACCTAATGAGCGCTTGTCTGGCCGGCATCTTTATCTTGCTTTAATTCAACTGCGCCATGACTAAACAAAAAGCCCGAATAGAAAATTATTCGGGCTTAGTATGGTTTGCCGAGCAAGTGGTGCGCAAAACCGAGAAAGAAGACCAACCGACAGGCTACCAATCGATGCGCGCCAAACTGACGGCCACGGTGATTGTTTTGCACGGTGCCGCACTGATTGCGTAAGACGGTTTAGTTGTTACACCGCCGTCTATAACTGATGTAAATGTGACTTTGGCAGAAAAACAGTGTTAACTTCCCAGTAACTCAATCGCATTTAGCTGATATCTCATTAAAAATCATATACATTTGACTGTATATGTTATGTAGTGAGTATCGCTATGAAAAGGACTTTGCTACTCATCACCCATCTGATGAGTTTAGCGATAGGCTTTGCGCTCGGAGTGTACGCCTTGCCTATTGTTATTCAACCGCCTTCACCGGATGTCGACGACGTTCAGCGTATTACCGACCACGCCCTATACACCGGTACTTTCCAGCGCGATCGCAGAGATAGTGACTTGCTGCACTGGGGCGAAGGCTCGCTGTCGATAAGCGAAGATCATGTCGCTTTTATCGGTGAGCTTGCTCCTGGGCCCGATTACCGCCTCTATTTTTCTCCTACTTTTATCGAAACTGAGAAAGACTTTACTGCTATTAAACATCAAATGGTTGAAGTGGGAGAGGTGAAAACATTTGATCGGTTTATGCTGGTATTACCCCAGAATTTTCCACTCGAAAATTACAACACTGTGGTGGTTTGGTGTGAAACATTCGGTCAGTTTATTACTTCGGCGCGCTACCGATAGGTCAACAACGGCTCAACACTGATTCGCTAATGTTTTTATTGGGCTTGTTACAATTAGATACATTTTGCAGTCTTCGGATACAGTCTGACAAAGCAATGACATTTTTAGAGTGCTGAAACTAATAATGCGTAGCTTCCTCCACCTTTCGCCAGATTACGTATCGTGTGCAGATGATTATTGCTCATAGGATTACAACGTTTTGTTAAAGCAACTTTTCTCTTACTTCTCAACCTGGATAACTGTTTTGACAGCCTTCTCGGTATTTGCTGTGTCTGCAGCGGATATCGAAGTAACGGTGAGTCCTGTTAGTGCTAACTATCAAAACTCGCAGACGATCGATTATCAAGTCTTGATTAAAAATACCTCCGCCAAAACGTTGCGAGGTATTACAGTCAGTGATCCCATTTGGCAGACTAAAGTGGAAAGCGAATCGGGCAGCGTAAACGCATTCAGCGCTTTATCCATTGGAGCATCGAGCAGTTGGGGTTCAAAACCTGGTGTTTTTAGCAGTGTTGATGCCGATCTTAATGTTGAAAATGCGGTTTTGTTTCCATATGGCCACATTGTCTATCAAGTGCAGGCAAACGTCAGTAGTGAGGCTATTGGGGAGATTGTCCTCGATAAGACTACCGTCCGAGCGGATATCGATGGTGATGGCAGTTCGGAAGTCTTCGTACCAACAACGCCAAGCATTTTTACCCCAGTCCCGTATCAATATGAATTAGACCTGTCGGTTGATAAAAGTGAGTATCAGGTTGGTGCTCAGCTCACCTATACCTTGACGGTAACCAATACCGGCAGCTACCAAGTACAAGGGCTTGATATCAGTCAGGCGTTTCAGTCGTTAGCGGTAGAAAATGTGACTGGCTCTGCGTCCTCCCCATTTAGCAATGTCACCATTAGCGGCAAAAAAACCGGTAGTGACAGCGAACTGGGCAGCTTTGCCGCTAGTGGTGATCTAGAAGTTAGCGATGCGAAAGTGGCAGTAGGCGGCAAACTTACCTACACGATATCAACCACGGTGGCTGATAACTTGGTTGGTGATATTGTCACTTCAGCGACTGCTCATACTAAAGATGGTGACATCGAAACTCCTCAGAGAACGACGCCTCCCGCACAGCCTATTGTGAGCATTGAGCACACGCTCAACAAAACTTCGCCATATCTAGTTGGTTCTGAACGTCTCTTTACTGTTGAAGTCAGTAACACGGGTCAGGGCATTGCTTATGGTTACCATGTTAAGCACAACATCAATGAACTGATTTCAGACTTGGGCTTAGGTAATAACCTTAAGCCGGAACATAACAGTAGCGACCTTTCGGGTAATCCATTCGCTTACTGGAGTATTGAGGTGGCTGATATCGGCGCTAACTCTCAATCGAGCTACAAAGACTTAGGCTCGCAAACAGATGTGGATTTTGATGACCAGGTTTCAATTTTTCCTAATGAGTCGATTACTTACCAGATCAAAGCCAACATATCGCCTGTCGCTATTGGTGAAGTTAAAGGCGCCAATGCAGCCATTTTTAGCGCTGCTGGGGATTTAGAGCAAGATGCTCAAATCAGCAACATTTTTGGTGCAGAGCGTACGCTTAACGTCACCGACGCGGAAATCAAAATTGTAAAAACCACCAAAGAGTCTGAGTACATTCCGGGCAATACGGTTGAGTACGAGATTAAGGTGTCTAACTCCTCATCCAAATATTTTGCTAACAACCTACAAGTGGTCGATGACTTAACCTGTGTCCAAACTGATATGGCGGCAGGCGCGGGGCAGGGGCAAGCATTTAAGCGCTGGAAGCTGGAGCCGGTTAGTGCTGAAGATGATTTGGGCACCGATCACGGCCAGTACAGCTATGGCACTTGGACTACCTCTCCAGTGACAGTGTCACCAGACATTGCGCCAGGTAAGTTTGTTAGCTACAAACTCACCGCGGAAGTAAACGAGTCGAGTGTCGGGTTAATTGTTGATGACAATCCAGCGTGTAGCGATAACGTCACTGAAGAGGGCTCTGGTGTTCAGATGCCTGAAGATAACCTGCGCGCGAGTAAAGATGTTGACTCACGTTACTACTCTTCCGGTGATGTGCTCACTTACACTATTCGTGTCGATAACGATGGGGATGGCTTTGCTGACCAAGTCCATGTTGAAGATGCTATCGATACGCTTGAGACGGTTGATATCTACGGTACAACAATCAAAGCCTTTGATAGTTGGACCATTACGGCGCAAGCCTTCAAACAAAATGGCTCGCCTTCAACCGCATCAGACACAGGTATCAGTGGTAGCATCAATAGCCCTGATATTCTCGATGTCGACGCGACTATCGAACCCCATGGTTACATCATCTATACCATTGAAGCCAAGACAAATCCGTTGGCAAACGGTCATATCCAGAATAGCGTAACGGTGGATGACTCTGTCTATGCTGACAGAGGGTCAGATCCGCGTGATTTCAGTATCAATTTGATCAAAGAGGTCAAAACCAACAATGACGCTAACTTCCATTCAGAGCGAACCAGTTACTCGAAAACCGATAACGAGATTACCTACCGTTTACGTCTGATAAACGCAAAGGGAAATGGCTACGCGACCAATGTAAAAGTCAAAGACGCTATCTCGTCAATTGAGGCTGGGATACTAGAGCCCGATAATGTAACCAAGAAAGTTTTCTCTTCCTGGACGATTAGCGCCGACATCATCTCGGACAACCCGCTGCTGAACGGTAACAGCGCATATACTGATGTCGGGACATTTGAAGATAACAAAGATCTTGATACGGTTGCTCAGATCGCACCCAACGTTGAAGTGGTTTACACCATTACTGCGCAGATTGACCGCAGCAATGGCGATGAAATCATCTATAAGCGAATTGATAATAGCGCGGTGATTGAAACCCCGGATTCCGATTCACAGTCTGGTATGCAGGACGCGGCGGTTGTTTATCCGAAAGCGCCCAATGTGGTGGTGGTGAAGACAACCAAAGAGAATGAGTTCGTGCCCGGCCAGTGGGTCGAGTTCGATGTAACGGTATACAACCGTGGTGCAGGCTACGCGAACGAAGTGAAAGTCAGCGACGACATAGCGGGCATGGATGCTTTCTCGGATTGGACCATTAAAGCCAGTACCGACAGTAACAACGCGCCTTTCAAAACGGGTAGCTATCCAGATGTTAAGTCAAACTACCCAGACAATGGCAATATAGACACACGAATTGATATCGATCCTCAAACTACGCAAGGTGTAGGCTATGTCAGCTATACCATTCGCGGTTTGGTAAAGAATGACTATAAAAGGGAAGAAATTTCCAACACGGTAGAGATTCACGACCCGGTTAATAACCTTGATCAATCAGCGACAGCTGAAATCGGCGACAGCGGTGACGCTAAGCTGAACGTTTCTATCCTCAAAACGGCGGATGTGACTCGCTTTACGCCTGGCGAAGATGTTACCTATTTCATCTATCTGCAAAACAACAGTGAAAACAATGCGGACAACTTAAAATTGGTTGACCCGCTAAAAGAGATCAAGTCGGTTCTTGCTAACCAAAAGAACAATCAGTTTGAAGACTATGAAGACCAGTCTCCGTTTGAATACTGGCAGTTCGACTATGGTGACGGCGCGGGTTGGCAGGCTCAAACCAATGAAGACTTGGTCTATCCACCAGGAGGTGTTAACGAATCATTTTCTCTTGATGCGGGAGAAACGCGAACCGTTAAGATCAAAGCTCGTGTAAAGGACAATGTCATTGGTTCACGTAATGGTGTAGGGGTCTTAGAACCTATCATTGCGAACGATGCCTATATTTTCCGTGATTACAAACAGGTAACGGAAGAGTCACACGTTTCTCATCATGAAATGGAGCGAGTAGACAGTGGTGGCACGACGACTCGTGAATTGCTGGTAAATGGTAAGGAGAGTGCCTTTTATGCACCGGGTGATACGTTAACTTACAAAGTTAAAGTGAGCTCAAATACAGGTTACTTTAACAACCATCGAATCGCTGAAAATATCAAGGGTATTAGCGTTCTGCTGCTCGATGGTACCAATGCTAATCCGTTTAATGACATCTTCTCTGTTGCTGTAGAAAAAGAAGACAGCGATGGCGGCGACGGTACGACTGACGGTACTTTAGATGGTGTCGTCAAGGATAACGAAAACATAACCACAACGATTGACGTCGCGGGTGGAGACTATGTGCTATACACCGTAGAGGGTGTAGTCCGTGATGATGCGGTTGGTGACATCACGATTGGCGGTATCACGGTTGAGCCATACGATTATCACTTAACCTTTACCAAAACCGTAGAGCAGAAAAACTATCAACCAGATTCAGAGCTGACTTACCACCTAACGATCAAGAATGACGGTAAGGGGGGCGCTTACGATATTCCGGTAGTCGATACACTTTCGACGATCAAAGTGGGTTTGATTGATGGTAGTGAAGGGTTAGCTTTCCCAAATGGCTGGACGATTGAACCTAAAGTGCTTGGTGGCAATCCAAATGCTGAAGTTGATCTCGACAAGACGATTGCTGATAACCAAGACATAAATACTCACGCCTCAATTCCGCCGGGCGAGACCATTGAATATATCGTCCGAGCAAAGGTAAACCCGAACGCGGTTGGCAACATTGTTAACTTGCTTAAGGTCGATGGCGATACCGTGAGTGCCGAGTCTAAAGCGGATACTGAGAAATACGAGTTCGAGAAACATGTTAGCAAAATATACGATGTTGATGGCACCACTGAACTGACTGGCGGTTACACTCCGGGCGGCTACATCGAGTACCAAATCTTGCTTAACAACAAGAACAACGTCCACCTCAAGGATGTGCCGATCTTTGATGATATCGCGGGTATCACCACAGAGTACTTTGACGGATCGACAGGTCGTGCCTTTACTCAGTGGACCATCAAAACCGATGTCGACAAATCAACTCTCTCGGATGCGGGAAGTGTGACGAATAACGCTAACATCGATACTGAATTTGATTTGGCGGGCAGTACGTTTGATCCGGACGGAACATTTGTTAGATACACCATCAAAGCTAAGATCTCGGAAAAAGCGGTTGGCTCAATCCAGAACACCGCTAAGGTAAATAACAAGCATAATCTTCCTTCTGAAAGGGTAGATATGCTGGCTCCAGATGTGAAAAAGCTGCACAAAGCATACACAGATGCGAGTTATGCGGCACAGAAAACGACTTATAACCACACACCAGATGGTCAGAAGGTTGTCTACCATTTGCGTCTCGACAACAAAGGCAAAGGCACAGAGTATGACGCGAGTCTGACTGAGAGCTTCAGTAAGCTGAAATCGAAGTTAGCACAGATCGCAGCAGGCCAACCCGATAACCAACAAGGTGTGGTCTATCAACCTGCGAGTTGGATAGTAACAGTTGAGACATCAACTGAAGAAGTGACCGATATTGGATCGTTCATTGG
Source organism: Vibrio sinaloensis (assembly GCF_023195835.1). NCBI lineage: Bacteria > Pseudomonadati > Pseudomonadota > Gammaproteobacteria > Vibrionales > Vibrionaceae > Vibrio > Vibrio sinaloensis. The sequence continues at coordinate 1,144,898 of NZ_CP096200.1, forward strand.
TGGCAGCGATGTGGATATCGACATTGCGAAGCTATCGATTGCTCCGGGTGGTTGGATTGATATCAAAGTTGAATCACAAATCCGTGATGATGCGATGACCGCGGTCACCATTACGCCTAAATATAACGGGTCTGGATTTGGTAAGTCGCAAATCAAGCCAGAAACCTCAAGTCTGGAGGTGAGTAAAGAGATCATTTCAATTGGTGGCAGACCCTACTCGAACGGCGATACTTACAAGCCTGGCGAAGAAGTCATCTACCACTTCACGGTAACCAATACTCAACCTGTTTGGCGTGATAACGCCGTGTTACGTGACATGCTGTCGAACATCACGGTAGAAGTGTTAGGTGGCGGCGTTACTCAGGCGCTGAACGATACACAAATAACTCACACCATAACGAATGGTATAGACAGCGATGTCGACACTTATCTACCGTCTTATGACGCCAACGGTGATTTAGATATTGTTGCCGATATTGCGCCGGGTGAAGAGATCAAGTTCGTCATTAAAGGCACTATTCGACCTGACGCACTCGGTGTTATCGATGCTAACCAGGCAACGGCTGGCAACAATGAAGTCACCACGCCAGAAATCCCGCCAGTGGCGCCAGATCTCGTATTCGAGAAACTGGTTACCAATACGACGGCGGATGGTGGTAGCTGTCGCTTCCCATCGGATAGTGGTAGTGGCTGTGAATACAACCCTGCTGGCCAGGTGAGCTACACAATTACGGTTGAGAACCGTGGTGAAGGTATCGCTAATGACGTTGCTATTATCGACAAGCTGAATGCTATCAACACCTCAACAGGTGCTAAGGCGTTCAGCGGCTTATCAACCACGATTCTTGAACAGCCAAGCAGTGACCGATTCTCAATCTCGGGTAATTACGCGGGTAACAAACCGCTTGATGCGACATTCGACTTGATGCCAGGTGACAAAGTGGTGTTTGGTTTGTTGGGTACAGTGGATGCTGACGCAACGGGCACCATTACCAATGTTGCTAAAGTTGATGGACAGGATTCGAACTCGATTGTGCTGGGACAGGGCGAAGCGGATATTATCGCTGCTAAGTCAACAGACACCCCAAGTTACACGCCGGGTAGTGAAGTACGTTATACCATGTATATCGCCAACCGAGCTGACTCGAATGCTGATGTACGGGTTGAAGATGAAGTTTCTAAGTTCATGGTCGAGACGGCTGACGGCTCGATGCAAACAGCATTGCAATCTTGGTCGACGACAGCAACCTTCGTATCGAATGTAACGGCGGTGCACAATGATGCCAGTGCGATTCAAACCACCGGTGATATTGATGCGATAGTAAAATTAGGCGCGGCAGGCTCAGAGCCGACGGTGCTGAAAATTGAAGTGGTTGGCAAAGTCAGAGATGATGCGGTTGGCAAGTTTGGTAACACCTTGTATGTCAACAATAAGCAATACGACCTGCAACAACATTTCATCTATCCAGAGCTAGGGGCACTGAAAGTAACCAAGCAAGCGTCATTGTCTCCAGCCGTTTACGCACCGGGTGATTCAATCGGCTTTGATATTGTGATTGAAAACACTGGTGCGGGTTACCTGCAAAACGTCAAAGTAGAAGATATTGCGTCGACTATTCGCGCTGATGTAGTAGATAGCCTACTCACCGGATCTGTATTCGATTCGTGGGACAAAGCAGCAAGCTCGATGACAATTGTTGATCCTACAGCAAGCAAAACGGCGGTGATTTCGCAAACTGACTTTGACGCACCTGATGGCTTTAGTGGTGAGTTTAACTTAGCGCCAGGGTCACAGATCCAACTTCACCTAGAAGGGACGGTGAACAGTAACGTGATTGGAGCGATTACTAACCGTGTAAACGTCACCGCAGACAATGTTGAACCTTCTAGTGATGAAGCAACATACTTGCCTCTTGATGCGGAAGTGACGGTTTCTAAGAGCGTCGATAAGAGCGTTTATCAAGCGCAAGACACCTTAACTTACACGATTGTCTTGACCAATACGCAACGCGTTTGGGCGACCGACGTGAAGGTTGTTGATTTGGTTGACCGCATCAGTGCCGAAACCATCTATGGCAGCACGATTTCAGTGTTCGACCCTGCAACAATTGAAATCAGTGGGGTATCAGCCAACGGAACGACAAACTTGCCCGCGCTATCGGCTAACTTCATTGAACACAGTGTCGATATTGAGCCGCAAGACGTTGTCACTATTACCATTAAAGGTCAGCTTAAGCCTGAAATTATTGGTGAAGTGCGAAATCTGGTGACCGTCGAGTACGATGGCAAAACACTAGAAGATGATGCCGTTAGCACACCGCTTGTTCCGTCTATAGAAGTGACTAAAGAACCATTCGACCCACTCTACACTCCGGGAACAGTGAATGGTTTTGAAATCAAAATCGTCAACAAGGATGCGGCATTCGCTAATGATATTGTGTTAGAAGACCTCATCTCTGCTGTAATGGTGTCGACTGCAGATGGCGTTGACCGACAGGCGTTTAGTCGCTGGACGGTTGACTATTCGGCCAACGACCCGATGACTTCCGTCGACATTTCAACCTATGGCTGGAATAGCGATATCAACACCAACATCGATTTGGCTCCGAATGATACCGTGATTTTCACTATCCACGGTGAGGTGGATGCCAAAGCCATTGGCGAAATCGTTAACAGAGCGAAAGTGACATACGATGGCAAAGAGTTCGAGCCAAGCGCGACCATTAAGCCTAAGCCCGCGGATATTACCTTAACGAAAACGGCCGACCGCGAGTTTTATCAGGCCGGGCAGAGCGCTCAGTTTGTCGTGACGGTGAGCAATGATGGTGAAGGCTTTGCTAATGATGTGGAAATCAAAGATATCATCAGCGATGTACTGGTTACCCTGGTTGATGGTACTAACGGGACCGCATTTGAAAGCTGGACAATTAAGACCGAGTTTAGTGATGTCAGTTCTTCCTTGTCATCTACGCCAAGTGGTCGTAACCCAGACATTGATACCTTGGCTGATATTGCGCCAAACAGCTCGGTGACCTTTACCATTGATGGCACAGTGAATCGTTATGCGACAACGGATATTATCAACCAGGCGAGTGTCGACTTTGCTGGTCAACCAACCTTAGCTGCTCAGGCGATCATCAAGCATCGACCGGTTTCATTGACCCTCGAAAAGTATGTTGGCGAAACTGGCACGGATACCGAGATGACTTATGAGCCGGGTAAAGAGTCAGTGTTCCGAGTTATTGTTGCCAACCAGAACGAAGCGTTTGTTGCTGGTATCCAAGTTAAGGATTTACTCGCTTCCATGACGGTAGACACGGTCAACGGTGCCAAAGAAGCCGCATTCTCTACTTGGAATATAGAAGTTAAAAAAGGGAGCGACCTGACTCAGATCGCTCCGGATCCAAGCGGCAGCAACAAAGAGGTAGACGCTACTGTAGATCTGGCACCTAACGACACCTTAGAGCTTGTGATCACAGGCAAGGTCAATGAGTTTGCTAACGGTCAAATCGACAACAAAGCGACCATGGTGATCAACAACAGTGGCCGTCCTCAGCGGTCTAGCGCGGTGGCAACTCTGCTTCCTGAGCCTGACAACGTCGTCATTAGCGAATCTGCTGATAACCCGATTTACACCGCAGGTCAGCAAGCGACCTTCCGTATTAATCTGTTTAACGACAGTAAAGGTTTCGCCAACGATATTATCCTGCGAAATTCCATCTCAGGAATGAAGGTTCCAACAAGGCCAGATATCGCAAGCGGTAACCGTGAAGTCGTTGGTGCCTTTACCGATTGGACAATTAGCGCAACCAGTAATGACCCGCGCACCAATATTAACGTCGGCACCTTGTCAGCTAATGATGACATAAACATTGCCGGTGACATTGCGCCTGGTGACACGGTGGAGATCGCGATAACGGGTACGACAGACTCGCGCGCAATGGGTGAGATTGTTAACACCACGCATAAGATTGACGAAGCGCAGTCAGCAACGGCGACGACGCGAAATGCTTCAGTGGAAACCGTCAGTGCGATGATCACGCCACAGGCCGTTAGCTTTGCTATAGATAAAACTACGGATAAAGGTGATAACGCTGAGTACACAAACGACGACTCAGAGCTGACTTACATTCTGCGTGTGAGTAATGAGGGCTCGGCAACCATCACTGGCGCGCAAATGGTTGATGAAATCACTAAGCTGGTGGGGGCTAACGGCAATGCCTTGTTCACAACCTGGAAAGGCACTATCGAAGAGTGGCCAAGTGGTCAGAAAAAAGCTGAGTTTACTGATAAAGATCTGATGTTGCCTGACGGTGCACTTTCGCTCGATCTGCTGCCATATATGGGTAACGGTTACGAAATTAAGATTACTGGCCAGCTGAACAAAGGGCTTGATGACGATATTACCAACACCTTCACCGTGACTGATCCTGCGACGGGAATCAGTGGTTCGGACGATGTGACTATTCACGTCAAGAAATTTGCCGATAACGAAGGTGATCTCGTTGTTGCTAAACAAGCGCTGAAAACAGAGGCTCAAGTAGGTGATGTGGTTGAATATGAAGTGACCATCGTCAACAACAACGAGTCAGAATTTAAGAATGTTAAGCTGGTTGACCGCTACCCGTCCGGTTTTGCCTATGTTCCGGGCTCAACCGAGATAACCAATAGTGGTCCGGACGGTCAGTTTGATACCAACGATGACGTAATCAGTACTGATGATCCAGCAGTCACCAACTCTCTAACCTTTAACGTTGGTGACATGCTTGCCTATGGTGGGGCAGAGAAGACGATTACCGAGCAAGTACGCATCCGCTACCTACTACGTGTTACTGTCGGCGCGACTTTTGGTAAATATGTCAACTCAGCGGTAGTGATGGCGCCACCGGAAGGGCAGGCATTAGGAGCGCTGGAAGAGAAGTCCAACACAGCCACAGCAACCGTTGAGGTAATGCCTGATAAGGTGTTCGATACCGCCTCCATTATAGGTAAGGTGTTTGAAGACCATAACAGAGATGGTTTCCAGGCGGATGCGACGGCGTTCGACGTTGACATTAATGTGGATATTGATGACCGAGATTACATCGCGGGTACGACCACCATTCAATATCAAGGGACTGAAAAGCATTTGCAAGACACCGAGCATAACAAGGGCCAGCATTCGGCTAAAGTTTATGGCATCGAGATAATGAACCCTGGTCAATACCAGTACAACTACACCACAGGCACCTATACGCCGAAATCAACAGTAGTGAAAGACTCGGCACTGGTGGCAGGTTACCGAGTAGATAAGCTATTCGGCCTATCGAATAACCGTACCTTGCCACACAGCAATAAAGTGGTATTTCAGTTCGAAACGCGCACTGATCAGGGCTTTGATTTCAGCATCGTAACCAAGTCGGGCACCCGAATTGTGTTTGATAAGCAAGAGCTCCGCTCGACGCAATACATTGGCGACCGAGAGCAAGGTTTGTCGGCGGAGAATCTCAATGTAACTCGACATCTCTATAAGGATGGCGATCACTACCTTTGGGAGATCGTTATTGAGAACAAGGGGATTTACGAAGACGGTGTGCCTGGTGTTCGCTTGCTTACGGTTGAGGGAATTGTGATTGAAACCGATGAGTATGGCCGTTATCACGTGCCCGATCAGTGGGTATTAGATAAGAAGGGACAAAACTTCTTGATTAAGGTAGATACCGACTCTTTACCGACAGGGATGAAAGTCATTAGTGAGAACCCACGTGTGCAGAGAATATCACCGAACAAACTGACAAAGTTCAATTTCAGTGTGGCGGTAGAGGATGAAGATTAATCGTGAACAACTATAACGACAAACAAACGCGATTGGTGGAAGAATTATGAAAACATTCAACATGACACGTTTGGCAGTAAGTATTGTCGCTGCCATTCCGATAATGGCAGTGGCAAAAGATACTAGTCAGTTGCAAAAGCTTGATACCGATACCACCGGCATCGAGGTTGAGGTCCATCAGCAAGAAGATAGCTCACGCATCTACCTTGATGAAGGTGCGATTTGGGCCAGCCGGGATATCACTCGTTTTGAGCCTGTATTGGATGTCAGTGTCAGTGATGAACTGGAGGTTGATCAAGGCAAGCTATCGGATTCGGTCAATTTTACGGTCAGCTCAAACTACAGCTACTACATGAAGCGCTACCAAATCGAGATCTTCCGAGGTGAAGATCGTAGTTTATCTCAGCCACTTAAAGTGATTGAAGGTACCGAGGTGGCGAACGACATCGATATCAGTTGGGATGGTAGTACCGATATCGACTACGCATTTGAAGTCGGTAATCAGTTGCAATTCAGATTCAAGGCGTGGGACAAAGACGACAATATGGATATCACCACCATCGGTGTTATTGATTTGGTTCGTCCCGATTCCGAAGTCGATATTGATCGTAACCAAAGTGAAGAGCAGTTGGCGCGAAGCTTTGGTCGTGCTCAGCTAATGCGGCACAACATTCCCACTAATTCAGGTCTGGCAAAATTTATCGGTACTGGGCTTAAAGGTGTCGACAAGGTCGTGATTGGTGAAGATGAGTTTGAAGTTGAAGACGGAGAACTCTACGCCGAGCAGTTCTTACCTGCGGATGCTTATCTTTTCCCAACAAAAGTTATCTTTGATAACGGTGATGAGCGCCGTTATCAGTTATATGTGCGTATCCCCGATGTGTATTACGCCCAAGCTGGCTTGGCCGATGTGTATATCGGTAGGAATGAAGTAACGGGTAGTACTGGCGCGCTTAGGGTTAATGATCAGTACCAATACGACATATATAACCAAGGGCGAATCGCTTACTTTAGTCAAGGCAAGTTTGGCGACAAACTGAGATTGACCACCCACTTCGATAGTAAAAATGGTCGTATAAAAGACATCTTTAATCATCCATTTGCTGCAGAAAGCTCAACAGTTTTCGACATTTTAGAAGAGGATGACGAACTCTATTATGGTGATTACGGTGATGGCGCCAACATTAAAAAGGTGGTCAATACTAAAGGTAAAGTCTATCTCGACCTAGAGTACGATAAATCGCGGGTACTATGGGGCAATTACAACACAGGTCTCACAGGTACAGACAATAACGACTATAACCGTAGTTTGTATGGTTTTAAGGGGGATTACCGCACCCGTTCCACCACCAAATATGGCGAGGACAGACTCAATATTGTGGGCTTTGCTGCTTCCGCTGATTCATCGTTTGCACACGATGAGTTTCTCGGTACAGGCGGCTCGTTGTATTTCTTGCGCCATGGAGAATTAGTACCGGGAAGCGATAAAGTCTACGTTAAGGTAGTGAATAAAGACTCGGGAATCTCGGAGCGAGAAGTACCACTCCAGTCCGGACGGGACTATGAAATTAACCCGTATCAAGGGCGCATCATCTTATTGCGTCCGCTGAGCAATATCATCTCCGATAGCTTTGGTAGTGTAATCGATGATACCCCTACCGATGGTTTTGAAAATTATCTGGCGGTTGACTATGAGTATGTGCCCAAAGGCTCAGCGGTAAAAGAATCGCTTACCTATGGCGGTCGTGCCAAAGGCTGGTTAAACGACTATGTGGGTGTTGGCCTTAATTACGCCACGGAAGAGCGTGATGCCCAAGATTATCAATCATCTGGCGCTGATTTAACCTTACGCGCAACCGAAGGGACATACATCAAAGCGGAATGGGCCCATAGTGAAGGTCGTCAAACCGACTCTAACTTTGTCTCCTTTGATGGCGGTTTGACCTTCACTCCAATTGGTGAAGGCTTCGATGAGCGCAAAGGTGACTCGATTCAGATCAAGGGTGTGGCTAGTTTATACGACATCGCACCTAGCACCTTTGGCGCGGTGGGTAACGATGTGAAAGCTTGGTATAAATCTAAAGATGCGGGCTACAGTTATGCCAGTCAGAGTGATGATTTAGAGCAACTGTCCTATGGTACAGAGCTAAGATTGCAAGCATCGGATCGATTGAGCTTTGCGACTCGATATACGTCGATTGAAGAAACGGAGCTTGACGGCACTAAAGAGACCGATACCCAACAGGCTGAACTGGAAGCTCAGTTTAAGTTAACCGATCACGTAAAACTGTCTGCTGCAGCTAAGCAAGTTGATGAGCTCAATCGTGAAAACAAAAAAGGCAAGGGAACGTTAGCCGGTTTAAGAGCGGACTATATTTGGGATAGCGACAACAGCGTTTACGTTAAGGGTCAGTCGACCGTTGATAAAACCAGTCAGTACGATGATAACGACAGTGTTTCGGTGGGTACTGAGTTCCGTGTATTTCAAGATCTGTCACTTGGTGCGCAATACACCACTGGCGATCGAGGGGAGGCGACTGAAGCAACAGTCAGTTACGACATTACCGAAAATTATACTCCATACATTACCTATGTTGATGATAATTACGAAGGCAAAAACAATCTGGTAGTAGGCCAGCGAGCTGACCTGACTTCCAATGTCGACTTTTATCAAGAAAATCAGTTTGTTGATGAGAACAACGGAAAAGGACGGATCGACTCATTTGGTTTCGGCTACGACATGAGTGATGATGTCGACTTTGGCATAGGTTACCAGCAGGGTCAAATTGAGAAGAAAAACGCAAGCGATCCGTCTAAGTTAGAGGTTACTGAACGCAAGGCGGTCACCTTTACGGCAAATGGCGATATTGATGATGTTAACCTCAGACACAAGATAGAGTATCGAGTCGATAAAGGAAATGAAAATGTTGATGTGACTAAGCGACGTATTGACCAGTTCGTGACGACCAATCGCTATACGCACAACCTAACCGAAGAGTATACTTTGTTTGCTAAGTTCAATTATTCCAAGTCAACCAGCAAGCAAACAAACCAAACCTTAGAGCGCTTTGTAGAAGCCACGGGGGGGCTGGCTTACCGACCGATTTACAACGACAGACTAAACCTGCTTAGCCGTTACACCTATATAGCAGACATGGATAACCTTGATCGTGATGTCGATTACAGCAATCAAGAGTCCCATATTATAGAGGTAGAAGGGATTTACTCAGTGAACGCTAAAGTGGATGTAGGTGCCAAATACGCGCATAAAGATAAGAAAGAAGACTTCGAACGTGCCTCTGGAAACGTGGAAATTGTTGAGAGCAACATTAATCTCTATGGCCTGAGCACGTCTTATCACGTGATTAAAGAGTGGGATGTCACCGGCGAATATCACTGGAAGACAGACACACTCAACGATGAACTCGAGCATGGTGCGTTAATCTCCGTCAACAAGCACCTATCCGACAACTTTAAGGTCGGGATTGGTTACAACTTTTCAGGTTTTGACGGCAACTTAGCGAACGACGATGACTACGATGCCCGAGGCGTGTTTATCAACTTAATTGGTAAGATCTGAGGATAAATCGATGACAGGTTTAAAACAGTATGGCGTAGCGTTGATTTCCCTGATCCTCAGCGCGTGTGCAACCGACACTTATGTAAGTAAAGAGAACTTGGATAAGTTTGGCGACCCACTCGTAGAGAAGTTTTTAATTCGAGAGTGTATCGTCCCAGAGCGAGATATTCGCATCGCAGTCGCTTCTCACTTTGCCTTTGACAAGGCCGAGCTACAACCTGCTGATCAACAACAGATAGACCAGTTGATCACCAGTATTGGTAAATATCATGGTCAGATTTCGATAGTCGGTCACACCGATTATCAGGGTGACGATGACTATAACCAAAGGCTATCTTTGCGTAGAGCTGAATCAATAAAAGCGTACATGCAAATCAAGTTGGATGCTTCGCGCTACGATTGGGAGGTAAAGTACTACGGGGAGTCTCGTCCTATCGTTGAAGGCACCTCTGTTCAGGCCAACGCGCAAAATAGGCGTGCGTATGTCGTGTTCGAGCAGACTCAAACTCAGCAGGAAAATGCATTTTGTGCACCACCAGAGCCAGAGCGCAAAGTGTATGTAGCAATGACATCCCATTTTGCTTTTGACGATGCCCAACTAAGCGATTTAGACCGGCAATCGCTGGATGAGTTCGCCGACAACTTACGCGGCCTAAATGGACGCGTATTGATTGCAGGGCATACCGACTACCAGGGGGCAATTAGTTACAACCAAAAGCTCGCGACACAAAGAGCGCAATCTGTGCAGCACTATTTACAGACCAAGCTAGACCCAACGCAATTTGTATGGGAAGTTAAAGCCTTTGGCGAACTCGCCCCGATAACACAACAACAAGACCTTGAATCTAATGCATTAAATCGTCGGGCATTTGTTGTTTTTAAACAGGGTGAGCTCCCCGATCTAATTCAAGAATAAGTGAAGTCTCTCAAGGGGCATAGCGCCCCTTTTTATTGATCTATTAGGAGTATCGAGTGGAGAAAGCGCAGGTCGTTATTGATTTTCTTCTAACTCATAAGTTGGTGTTTAGTGCACTGATCATCATCACCATTTCGCTGATGAGAAAGCTAGTGCTATCAAAGATACGTGGCGAAGTGGCCTTTGTGTCTGAAAAACAACGCAATTGGATGTCGCGGACCAAAAATGGCACCTTCATCATTACTGTATTGACGCTGTTTGTGTTGTGGCAATCGGAAATCAGTGAATTCGCGTTTTCGGTCGCTGCTATTGCAGTCGCTATAGTGGTCGCGTCGAAGGAGATCATTCTCTGCTTCACCGGCTCCATTCAACGTGCCAGCTCTCGCTCGTTTCGCATCGGCGACTGGATTGAGGTAGGAAAAACCTGTGGCGAGGTGATAGAGCACAATATCATGGCGACAGTGATTCAAGAGATTGACCTACACCATGGTCAATATCATTACACGGGTAAGACCATCACCTTACCTAACAGTATGTTTTTTACCTATCCAGTAAAGAACCTCAACTTTATGAAACGTTATGTTTTTCATAACTTTTCTATTGTTGTGCGAGATTTTGTCAATCTCTACCCACTGCTGCCAGTGTTAAGCGAGAAAATTGAGCAACATACCCACTATTTTCACGATGTGGCCAAGCGTTATAACTCGATGATAGAAAAGCACGCAGGGGTAGACTTGCCCGGCTCTGAGGCGCACATTCATATCACCAGTGGGGCAACGGGTGAACAGTTTGTCCATATCATGCTTTTCTGTCCTACTGACAAAGCGGTTCACTTAGAGCAAGAGATACGTGCAGATTTTATGGCGCTGTATGAAGAGCGTTTTCCGGCGGATGCAGCAAAAGCTGAGTTAGCCACCAGCCCCTAGGTTTCAACACAAGGAAGTGTGTATGATCAAACAAGTAGGAAATACTCAGATTGGCGACAAGCATATCGCAACCTGCCATTGTGAAAGCGTTAAACTTGAGCTCGCTTTACCGAATGGGATTGAAAAGCCAAGACGTTGCGATTGCTCGATTTGTCGGCGAAAAGGGGCCATTGTTGCGTCGGTGAAGCTGGATGGAATACGCATACTGGAAGGCGAACACCTTCTAACCCTTTATCAATTCAATACCAAAACCGCGAAGCACTATTTTTGTTCTGTGTGCGGTATCTATACGCATCACCAACGCCGTTCTTGCCCAGATGAATACGGGTACAATGTTGGTTGCTTAGTCGGCGTGAACCCGTTTGATCTCGGTGAAATCGTGACTCACGATGGGGTCAATCATCCCGCAGACCGTTAATAAACACCTTCAGCCAAACAGTTGATGAAACAGCTGTGAAAAGTCGCTCAGAGCCTGCTTATTGATGCGATAACACACCCTAGGCGGTATTTGCTGCGTGCGAACAAACCCAGCACTTTTTAGTACCCGCAAGTGCTCAGAAACCGTTGACTGTGCCAATCCCAGTTGCTCGACAATATCATGGTTCAAACAGCCGCCTTGTTTGTCTAAATCGATTAAAATCTTAACAATACGAACCCGCACAGGATGAGAGAGTGCCTTGGCTTGTTTTGCCAATACTCGTTGCTGCTCAGATTGGGTCTCTGTTAAAGGGGGCGAGGTCGGATTGGGATTGTTGCCGCCGTCCATTTAGCTGCCTCTTGATCAATCGATTGTTACCCTTATGATCTTATGCCGAAGGTATCAGATCTGCAACATGCTACCTAATTTTTGCCAGCCCACAACGAAATCAATAACCACATTGATTGTCTTGATGTATAGTCGGACGCAGACCAATAACAAAGTAGTATGGCTATGCGTAAATTATTCTTTTTATTATTATTTATATTAGTTGGCTGTAGTCAGCCCAAGATTGAAACTCCGATAGAGCGAGACCCAGATTGGACATCTGGCCAACTCGAAAACGGCATGCGTTTTTACATCTACCCGCTTGAAGAGTCCGAACCAGTTTCTTTGCGCTTGTTGTTCCATGTTGGTTCAGCGCAGGAGACGGACCAACAGCGCGGTTACGCTCACTTTCTCGAACACATGGCATTCAATGGTTCGAAAAATCTATCAAGCCAAGGCGTGGTCGCTATGTTTGAACAAGCAGGCTTAACCTTCGGTTCTGACATTAACGCTTATACCTCTTACTATGAAACCGTGTATGAGCTTGACCTTCCTGACCGCAGTCAGTTGCCTACCGCTATGGTGTGGATGAGAGATATCGCTGATGGCCTCACCTTAGACGCGGCTGAAATCGAAAAAGAAAAAGGCGTGATTCGAGGCGAGATTCGCCGAGCGCGGCCGGAGAATCGTTCATTTGCCGAGAAGCATTACGATGATTTAATTGCTGGCACACCACTCGCTGATATGGACCCTGTTGGCAGCAAAGAATCGGTCAATAATGCCAGCGCAGAGAGTATTCGCGAGTTTTACCAAACTTGGTACCATCCTCAGTATACCGAGATCATCATTAGCGGTGACATCAGTGTTAGTGAAGCCAAGTCGTTAATTGAAAAGCAGTTCTCGAGCTGGCAACCCAATAATGAGCCGCCTAGTAACCATAAACAAGAGATTGAGATAACGCCGAGCGACTATGTCAATCTAACTGGCGAATATGACTCGTCTAGTATTGGGCTGATGGTTGATAGAGGAAGCGCGATTATTCAAAATCGCCAACAACTGCTGGATACCTGGCTAGATGACATAGCACAGAGCTTGATTTTTAATCGCTTGGATTCGGCGTTTAATGATGCAGCGATTCCTCTGCAAGGGCTCTCTGTTGGCAGTGACTATATTAATTATCACCGATACAGTTATTTGCATGTCGGCTTTGCGGAGTCGGAGCGTGTTGAAGCGCAACAAATGTTGGCGTCGACTTTAGCGGCACTGCGTGATTTTGGTATCAGTGAACAGGAGCGAGAAACCGCATTGAGTGGCTATCGCCAGCAGTTAGACAATTTAGACTACAACTGGCAACAGCAAACCAGTATCGAGTTAGTCGAGACCATGGTGGCGAGCCAGACACAGGGCGTCGCTAATCAGTCTAAGCGCGATTACCAGCGCAGCCTTGAAGCGCTGCTACAGTTAGCGACTCAAGAAAGGTTGAATCAGCAAATCCGACAATTGCTGTCTAGTGAATACGCTTTGATCTTAGCGGGTGAAGACAGCCCATCGGTCACCGCTTTGCAAAGCCAGGTTCCTCAATTGAGAGCCCAATTTGCAACACCAGGGATAAAACCCGTTATGTTGGCGAGTCAAGTCGCTGAGCTAAAATCGCCAAGCGCTGCAGGAGACATTATCAGCAGCAAGGAGAACGATGGTTTCAGCGTTTGGACGTTGTCCAATGGTGTAGAGGTGTGGTTTGAAGCGGATAGCACTGCAGGCGAATACGTACAGATGGTGTACATCAGCCAAGGTGGGTCGAGCGCACTAAGTAAAGAGCTCCAAGCGGCAAAAGATTTGGCTGGAGCTGTAATCACACGCAGTGGAGTAGGCGAGTTTACTGGTAGCGAGTTTGATGCCTACCTCACCAGAGAATCAATAGAAGTCTACCCCTTTATTAGCTATACCCATCATGGCTTAGAGGTGGCCACGACCAAATCAAAGTTAATCGATGCGCTTAATGTCATTTATAACGCAGTGACGAATGGCAATGTAGACTCGCGCCAACTTGAGGTGGTTAAGCGAGAGCAAATAGAAGATCTGCAAAACTACTTAGCGACACCGATCGGTAAATGGGGCTCAGCGATCAACAAAAACAGCTATATACCTAATAGCTACCACCGTTTAGCGACGGCGCCTGAGTTATCAATGGTTAATGAGCAACAGATAGAACAAGTCTATCAACAGCTGTTTGCGGTGAACCGTAATAACAAGCTGGTGATAGTGGGTGACCTCAGCGCGGCGCAAGTCGAGCCATTGATCAATCAGTTCATTGCAGCGATTCCATTAGAGCAAACACCAACTATGGCCATTGATGTGGGTCTGAATCTGACGCCACAGTTTCGCATCGATATGCCGATTCACAATGAGGACAGCAGCTTCTATTTGCTGCGTATGACCAATCCAACGGCCACAGCTACCAGCGCTCGTACTGCATTTATTGATGATATGATTCAACGTTTGCTAGCCAAACGCCTTACAGACTATGTACGTGAAGAGTTAGGTCTGGATTATGCGCCCGACGCCTTTAGCGCCGCGCAAGACAGTGAAACCATTACTGACTGGTTAATTGAGGCTCAGGTTAACCCTAGCGATATGGACAAAGTCGACCAAGCGGTGGTAACAGTTGTGCAAAGTATGCTTAGCAGTGTCACTCAAGATGACCTTGACCTAGTGGCTAAACAGTTGAGTGTTGCCTTAGCGCCTTTGGCGGACGAGCCTGTTGACCGTACTTGGTTTTATGCGCGCTACTTGGTGCATGGTTATGGCGTTGAGGCGTTAACCGATGTTGATGCTATGACCCAATCGATTACATTGGAAGAGTTTAAACAACGTATTACCGCCTCTTTTGGTGATAAGGCTATCACCACCAAATACACATTAACCCCGAAGCTATAAAGAGAAAGCAGCGAGAAATCGCTGCTTTTTTACGCTAGCGTTTGAATCGACCGTATTGGATAAAGTGATGAATTTGCTCTAGGGTCGATGCGCCATAAATTAAGCTGGTGTGGCTGTTGTTGATTTCAATGTGATCGGTCATTCCAGCAATTTTTGTCTCTTCAACTGTCACGGTGCCATCCGAGCGTTTGTCATCATCACTAATTAGAATCGAGCGTGCGCCGATCGGCAATGTGCCAGCAATGCTTCCTAGCTTTTGCTCAAAGTCCCAATCCTCTTCGTGCTGAGTCAAGCCAAAGTCGGGCGCGTTGCCCAAAATTGCGCCTAAACCTATATCCTGAATTTTAGAGGCGATGGATGCCCCTTTTAACGGCGAGCCTATGGCTAAAACATGAGAGACTTGGCGTGCGGAGGGTTGCCTGGCTTTAAGGTAGTGCTTGATAATCAGCCCACCTAAACTGTGTCCGACCAAAATGTTTTTACCTTTTGAGCACAGGGCGCGATCAATATCGCTAAATACTCGCTGCTCATCGATAGCGAGGCTATTGTAGGTGAGTACCTCAGTTCGGTAACCCATGCCATTTAGCTTATAACTAAGTGGTTTCATCACCATTCCGTGCATATAAAGACCATGTAAGATAATGATTTTCATCTGAGTCCTCCCACCGACGTCTGATGATATCTAATCATCTTCGTCGAAGAAAAGCATCAAAAACTGCACTGGGGATGATAAGTTTTTTGAGCGGGCTGCGATGGACGCAGCCCTAGTTTGACAGGGGTTATAGCGGAGCAGAGACTTCATCGACCAGGTAGAGGATCGATTGGTAAGGAATACCACTGTGATGAGAAAGCCCGATTTCACAAGTACGGCTATTACTAAAGCCGCGAGTGCAATCCGCAGGAACTTGAGACTTGAGGGGATGTACCGCTGCTTCATTCAGCTCTGGAGTGGTAAAGCCCTTGTCACCGGCCCAGCCACAGCAGGCAATATGTTCGGGCACAACCACATTTGAAACGCAGGCCTTGGCTAAAGCTTGCATATCGCCCTCCAAGCCCATACGACGTGAACTACAGGTTACGTGTAACATCACCGTTTCCTGTTTTGGGGTAATCGACAAATGATCGAGGAGATACTTGGTGACAAAGCCGGTGGGTTCGAGGATTTCCATCGGCTTAGTGAAGTGTTCAATGCTTCGCTTGGCGCACGGGCTGGTATCCATCAGCACGGGATACTCTCCCTCATAACTTGCTTTCCACAGCGCTGTTTCCAGTTGTTTGACTTTACTGTCGGCCACCTCATTCATGCCTTTACTGTCGTATGGCATGCCACAACACTGGTCATTGAGCGCTTCGGGAATGATGACCTCAAAACCGGCTTTCTTAATAAGTGACAATGTCACCTCAGTAAGACTGCGCTGATCTTGAGCGTTTGTCTGTTGGCCCATAGTGCGAGAGGCGCAAGAGGGCAGGTAAACCACTTTCTTGTCGGACCGCACCAGTAGCTCCATCGCTTGTTCGAGCTTGTGGCTATTTGATTGTGGCGTCTCGGCTAGCCAGACAGGTGTTTTGCCTCCTGATAGCTTACGCAGACCATTTGTCAGGCCACTGACCGCGCCTTCGCCAATCACTTTCACCGCGATTTGGTTGGCTTTAAGCGAAGCGCGGGTCAATGAGGTGGTGGTTGCGAAATGGTCCGCTGTCCATTTGGCAATTGGGGTGAATTTTTGGTATTTGGCCGTACGCAGTTGCTTGACCAAATCACCCGTGTTTATGCCTACAGGACAACGGTCCGCACACAACCCAGTCGCCGCACAGGTGTCGAGACCTTGGTACTCAAAAATGTGTTCAAGCTCTGTGGCGGCGGTCTGTTCGCCGGCGGCACGTCGCCTTTGTAACTCACGATAGAGCACGATGCGCTGGCGTGGCGACAAGGTTAAGGTACGAGACGGGCAAACGGGCTCACAGAAACCGCATTCAATACAGCGGTCAACCAAGTCATCGGCGGCGGGCATTGGCTTAAGGTTTTCTATGTGCGAGTGAGGATTATCGTTGATAATCACCCCTGGATTGAGCAAACCTTGTGGATCAAACAGTGTCTTGATTTGCTGCATGAGTTGGTAGCCGTCTTTGCCCCATTCGAGCTCGACATACGGCGCCATGTTGCGTCCAGTACCATGCTCTGCTTTGAGAGAGCCCTGATACTTAACCGCCACCAATTCGGCCACATCATCCATAAACTGACCATAGCGATCGATCTCTTGTTGCGAGTCAAATCCTTGAGTGAAGACAAAGTGCAAATTGCCCTCAAGTGCATGACCGAAAATGATCGCTTCGTTGTAATGGTACTTATCAAACAGGGATTGCAGGTCGCGAACGCCGTTGGCTAGGTTCTCGACCGGGAACGCCACATCTTCGATGATGACCGTGGTACCGACTTCGCGCACCGCGCCGACGGCCGGGAACATCCCTTTGCGGATACCCCACAGCGTCGCGACCATGTTTGCATCGAGCGTAAAGGGAACGGATTCAATAATCGAGTAGTCAGCCAACGATGCCATGATTTGCTGACACTGGTCATCAATACTGTGCTGACAACTGGCGTGGGTCTCGACTAACAGCGCGGCAGCTTCAATATCAAGCTGTGCAATAAATTCGGGCATTCCCGGCTTATCGGCTACCGAGCGCAGGGCGCGGCCATCCATCAGTTCTACTGCCGCAACAGGGGTTTTCGATAAGGTGGTCACCGCGCGACTGGCTTCTTCAATATCGGCGAATACCAACAATGAAGAGGCTTTATACGGATGCTCGACCACAGTGTTATAGGTAATTTCGGCGATAAAACCCAGTGTGCCTTCCGAGCCAATCATCAAGTGCTCAAGAACCTCGATCGGGTCTGCAAAATCAACCAAGGCGTTCAGTGCGTAACCTGTGGTGTTCTTGAGGCGATATTTGTGACGGATGCGTTCACTTAGCTCGGCGTTAGCTTGAGTTTCTGCCACAAGGCGGTTCAGTCCATCAATAATATCTGGCCTTGCTACGCGAAACGCAGCAATGCTGTCGCTGCAACTAGTATCGAGCAGAGTCCCATCGCTGAATACCACTTTGATGCTGTCGATAGTGCGGTATGAGTTTTGCGCGGTACCGCAGCACATGCCGCTTGCGTTGTTGGCTGCGATACCGCCGATTTTACAGGTGTTAATTGAAGCAGGATCTGGGCCAATCTTACGTTGAAAAGGCGCGAGATACTTGTTGGCATCAGCGCCAATCACTCCAGGCTGAAGTATGATTTTTTCACCATTATCAATGATTTGATGACCGCGCCAATCATCGGTCAGGGTGATTAATACAGAGTCAGAGACCGCCTGACCGGAGAGACTGGTACCCGCTGCGCGAAACGTAAAGTGTACTTCCATCTCTCGGCAGCATTGAATCGCGTAAACGACTTCATCTAGGCTTTTTAATCGCAGCACGATTTTCGGCACCAAACGATAAAAACTGGCATCGGTACCATAGGCGAGGCGCTTTGCCTCCTCGGTCACGATGCGTTCCGCGTCTATCTCGACTGCGAGTAGAGATTGGAGTTGGAGGTAGGTGTTGTCATTGATACGTTTCGACATGTCGGCTTCCTTGTGCTAGCTGCTGACCTTATGATTTTTCGATTAGTGGTCAGTAGAAACAAGGTGTCACAGCTGTCAATGATTTACCGTGACACCCGGCAGAGTTACTTAAAGTTGACTAATGAGTCTCGGTTGAGATCGTGAATGCTTTTCGCTCCTGTCAACGTCATCGCGACCCGCATCTCCTTTTCGTACAAGTCGAGCAGGTTTTCTACACCCGCTTGGCCTTGCGCCGCCAGAGCGTAGATAAAAGAACGACCCAGTAAGGTGCAGTCTGCGCCAAGGGCAAGCATGCGTACCACATCAAGGCCAGTTCGAATGCCTGAATCGACAAAGATCTTCAAGTCACCTTTTACGGCATCCGCGATGGTGGGCAATGCCTTGGCGGTTGAGAGTACACCGTCAAGCTGGCGTCCACCATGGTTAGAAACCACGATTCCATCAGCGCCAAAGCTAACGGCATCTTTGGCATCTTGCTCATCCAGAATGCCTTTGATCACCATTGGACCATCCCAAAACTCGCGAATCCACTCGAGATCTTTCCATGAAATTGAAGGGTCGAAGTTAGCGCCAAGCCAGCCGATGTAGTCTTCAAGTTTGGTTGGCTCGCCGCGGTAGGTTGAAATGTTACCTAAGTCGTGAGGCTTACCTAACAGGCCAACGTCCACCGCCCAGCTTGGGTGGCGCATCGCTTGAAACACGCGGCGCATCGCTGCATTAGGGCCGCTCATACCAGAATGCATGTCGCGATAGCGCGCGCCCGGCACTGGCATATCCACGGTAAACACCAGCGTAGTGACCCCCGCGGCTTTGGCGCGCTCTAGGACGTTTTTCATAAAACCACGGTCTTTGAGTACGTAGAGTTGGAACCACATTGGACGCTGAATGGCAGGCACAACCTCTTCAATTGGACAGACAGAAACTGTCGACATGGTAAAGGGAATCCCTTTGTTTTCCGCTGCTTTCGCCGCTTGCACCTCACCGCGTCTTGCGTACATACCAGTGAGGCCAACCGGTGCCAGAGCGATGGGCATAGAAAACTGCTCACCAAAAATCTCTGTTTCTAGGCTAAGATCCTGCATGTTTTTCAATACGCGTTGCTTGAGGGCGATCTCGGCAAGATCTTCGGTGTTTCTTCTGAGCGTGTGCTCCCCATAGGAGCCGCCATCGATGTAATGAAAGAGGAACGGCGGCAGTTTGGCTTTCGCCGCTGCACGGTAATCAGTCGAAGCAGAGATGATCATAATTCAATCCTATTAATGAGTTGTACGACACCTTTCTCTTGAAGGCTTAGTATGGTCGACATCTAAAGCAGTTGGCGTTAATACTCACCGTTTTGCTAGCGTTTTCACATTCGCAGTAGCTAGATTGGAGAGCATTAACGCCGTGGCGATTTACATTAGCGCATCGGTGATCTGCAGGCCGTAAATGGCAACCAGACCAACAACACCAGTCACCAATAAGTAGTACATGGTCGGGATAATGGTCTTACGCAGGGTTGCGCCTTCACGTCCTAACAAACCGACAGTGGCCGATGCGGCAACCACATTGTGAATCGCAATCATGTTACCCGCCGCGGCGCCAACTGCTTGAAGAGCAACCACAACCGCACTTGAGATGGTCAGAGTTTGCGCCACTTCAAACTGGAATTGGCTAAACATCATGTTAGAGACAGTATTAGAGCCGGCAATAAAGGCGCCTAACGCACCGACTGTCGCGCTAAGTGCAGGGAAGGCATCGCCAACCAGACCGGCAGCAAAGTTCGCAGTGGTAACCGGCATACTGGCCAAGTCGGCAGCATTGACGCCAGAGTTAATGAAAATACGGACCATTGGGATGGTAAACACCAGCACAAAACCTGCGCCAATCAGAGTTTTACTCGATTCACCGAACGCTTTGGCCAGCGGTGCTGCGCTACGTGATTGAAGTAAGACGGCAACCAAGGCAACAAAAACCAAGATACCACCAGGTAAGTAGAGAGGCTGGATTGCGGTGCTGACGCCAGTTTCACCCAAAATATTGGAGAATGACACGCTGACGCCAGTCAACATTGCTTTAAACTCGCTGCTGACGCGGCTTGCTACCAAAACTACGGCGAGCAGTACATAAGGCAGCCACGCAAGTGCCATGTTCATAGGCTTGGCTTTGATATCATCCAGTTCAATCTTGAGTGAGCCCAACCATTCAGCGGGCCATTTGTCTTCCTGTTCAAAATCCCACGTGGTTTTGGGCACCAAGAAGCCGCGTTTGGCTGCGGATACCACGATCGATAGGCCAACCAAACCGCCAATCAGTGATGGGAATTCCGCGCCAAGCAATACGCCAGTGAGCGCGTAAGGCACCGTGAAAGCAAGACCAGCGAATAGCGCGAATGGTAAAATGTCCAAACCTTCAGTCCAACTTCTGTTTTTACCGAAGAAGCGGGTTAACATCATTGCCATCAACACTGGGATCATAGTACCTACACCCGCGTGAATAAGGGCAACGCTTGAGGTGATCTGTTGTAAATAAGCATCCCACGTTGAACCATTGGCAATCAGGGCTTCACCGATGTTGTGCGTATCAAGGCCTTTATTCACTCCAACGATGATTGGCGTACCCACCGCACCGAAAGAGACGGGGGTAGATTGAATCATCATCCCCATCAACACTGCGGCCAGTGCGGGAAAACCAATGGCCACTAGCAGTGGCGCAGCGATGGCCGCTGGCGTGCCAAAGCCCGACGCTCCCTCAATAAATGAGCCAAAACACCAAGCGATAATGATCGCTTGCACACGTCGGTCGGGCGATATATTGGTAAAGCCATTACGTATGGTTGAAATGGCGCCAGTGTGTTTGAGGGTGTTTAATAGGAAGATGGCGCCAAATACTATCCACAGTACTGAGACGGTAATGCCTAAGCCTTGGAAAACCGAGGCAAGCACACGGGTCGCCGACATATCCCAGGCAAATAGGGCTATGACAACCGTTAGGCCGAAAGCTATTGGCATGGCACGTTTTGCTGGCCAGTTAAGTCCGACCAGGAGTATGGCAGCCACCACGATCGGTGAGAAAGCCACGAGGGCTAGTAGGGTATCGCTCATTGGTATGTCCTTTACTTTCTTCAATCAGGACTCTTAGGAGTCTCTTAAATTTTATATTTGTGATGGTTTTGTTAATTGGGGGTGAATTTACGCCTTTATTTTTTGTTGATATAGGGAAATAATGAAAATAATTAGTTCCAAAAGTGGCATAATCGATGCGTGCAGATGATTTGATTCTTTTTTCTCAAGTAGTAGAAATGGGCAGTTTCAGTAAGGTTGCTGAAGCAAATAACCTTACAAATTCAGTAGTTAGCAAAAGGATTGCTCGTTTAGAAGAAGAAATCGGTGTTCAGCTATTATACCGAACAACGCGTAAATTGACGTTAACAGAAGCGGGTAAAGCGTTAACCCATGGTGCTAAAAATGTGAAGCAAGCCGCTCAAGAGGCGATGGACGCTGTTTCTGGCTTCGGAGAAAAAGTAAGCGGCCATATCAAAATGTCGGTTCCTTCGATATCCGGTGATTTGATTTTAGCCGATGCCGTGGCGGAATTTTGCAACCTTCACCCAGGTTTAACGGTGGATATGTCATTAGACAATCGGTTTGTCGATTTAGTCGAGGGCGGTTTTGATCTGGTCATACGCACCGGATATTTGGAAGACTCGAGTTTGATCGCACGGCACATTCTTGATTCTCAGTGGGTGGTATGTGCGTCGCCCTCTTATATTGCTCGCAATGGCAAACCTTATGAGCCGCAAGACCTAACTAACCACAATTGTTTGCAGTACGCTTACCAAACCACAGGTGCCAGTGAGTGGGAGTTTAAGTCACAGCAAGGCAATTATATTGTGCGCGTGGCAGGGTCGTTTTCAACCGATAATGCCACCGCGCTACGCAAAGCGGCTTTGGGTGGGCACGGTATTGCCTATGTTCCGAGGTGCTTGGTCTACCATGATATTCGCAATGGACAGTTAGTCGATTTGTTCCCTGAGCAGGTGGGCAAGAAGCTGGGGATATACGCCGTCTACCCGTTTACCCGTCAGCCGCCGAACAAAGTGAAACTGCTGATCGAGCACATTCGCACTCGTTACTTAGCCATATCGCATTATTTCTAATCTATTCTGACCAAAAAACAACGACCTGATACAAAACAGCCGACGCATCCATGCGTCGGCTTTCTCGGCGGCCAAACCGAACTCTTTTAAGCTTAGGCTGCTTATGGTGGATCTTCCAGTATTCTCAACACAATCGGCTATATTGGCTTGATACCCAGCCATCCAATATCAGATATCGACCCTCTGGATTGAAAACCAAAACGGTCCCAAATCGGCTAAAAAACACCCAATCAGTCTCCAGTTGGCTGTAAGTCACTAAAATATAATAAAAACTGGCCTAAACTAGTGATAAGAAAACAATAACAACAAGGATAGAGTGATGACGATTCAAAGACTTGAAGCAGGTCAGCTGTACCTTCCCGCTGAACTTGAAAAATTAGAAAGCAAGTCGACTAAAGAGTTGGCGCCTATTGATGAAATCGTCGGACAGGAGCGTGCACAAAAGGCAGTCGAGTTTGCCATGTCGATCAAAGAGAAAGGCTATAACATCTATGCTATCGGCCAAAATGGCTTGGGCAAGCGTACCATGATCTTACGCTACCTTAATCGTCATCAACATGACGCAAACGCGTTGTTTGACTGGTGTTATGTGGCGAATTTTGAAGACATCCGTACCCCAAGAGTGCTGAAGTTGCCGTGTGGGGTAGGCAGCCGATTCCGTCAAGATATTGAAAAATTAATGGCTAAATTGCTTAATGCCATGCCACTCGCCTTTGACAACGAGCTTTACTATAGCCGCGCAGACAAACTGAAAAACCAATTGGCCGCCAAACAGGAAGCGGAACTGGCGCAAATCAGTCGAGATGCGAAAGAGAAAGGGATTAGCTTAACCATTACCACACAAGGCGACTATCAATTTGTGGCGATGAATGGTGAAGAACTGCACACCGAAGAGTCATTTGATGAGCTGAGTAAAAAAGAGCAAGAGGCATTCGGCGAAACCATTGACGCACTAGAGGTCAAACTAAGAACCATGGTTCGCCAGTTGACCGAGTGGGAAGAGGCGTACAGTGAAAAAATCAAAAAGCTGAATGATGAAGTTACCTTAGATGTCATTACCCACTTCATTAAACAATTGAAAAAAGATTACTCGAGTTATCCGGCGATCAAAACCTACTTAACCGAGCTGCAGCAAGACATTGTCGAGAACGCCGATATTTTTCTTGAACAGGGGGATGAGCAAGGTGAGGTTGCCAATGCATCGCTAGATAAGAAATTGCCACGCCGGTATAAGATTAACGTTCTGGTAAGCCGTAAAGAAGATCTGTTCCCCATCGTGGTAGAGGAGAACCCTAACTATCACACTTTGTTTGGTTATATTGAGACGGCAACCTTCAAAGGCACGGTGTTTACTGACTTCTCGCTCATTCGACCTGGCAGCTTACACAAAGCGAATGGCGGCGTGCTGTTGATGGACGCGCAGAAAGTGTTGGAGCAACCCTATGTATGGGATGGGCTTAAGCGGGCGTTAAGAGCGCGTCAGCTCAATCTCACCTCGCTAGAAAAAGAGGTCACATTGACCGGTACCGTGTCACTCGACCCAGAGCCTATCCCTTTGGATGTGAAGATTATTCTGTTTGGGGACTATCGCACCTATCAACTACTGCAGCACTACGATCCGGAGTTCAGCGAGTTGTTTAGAGTCACCGCCGATTTCGAGGACGAAATGAAGCGTGACGCTGATTCTGAGCTGCAATATGCTCGCTTTATATCAAGCGTGGTGAATGATAACGGTATGCTGCACTGCGACCGAAAAGCAATCGCACGCATCATCGAGCACAGCTCAAGGCTGGCTGGCGACCAGAATAAAATTTCGCTCCATTCTGCCAATATCGCTAACCTGCTGCGTGAGTCAAACTATGTCGCACGCCAGGCCAACTCCAACATGATTCGCCAGAGCCATGTGGAAGAAGCATTGGCCAATCAAGAGCTGCGAGTGAGCAGACTCAAAGACAGTGTAATGGAGAGTTTTGTCAATGGTACAACGCTGATCCACACCCACGGAGAAGCGGTTGGGCAAGTTAATGCACTATCGGTACTGAGTACCAGCGAATACATGTTTGGTGCGCCAAACCGAATCACCGCGACGACCTGCTACGGTGAGGGTGAGGTTATCGATATTGAACGCAGCGTTGATCTAGGCGGCAGTATCCACTCAAAAGGGGTGATGATCCTCAGTGCTTACTTATCGACGGTATTTGGCAAGACCGCCAAAGTGCCGCTCAATACCACCATCACGTTTGAACAATCCTATGGCGGTGTTGATGGTGACAGTGCCAGTATGGCGGAGTTCTGTGCGGTGGTGTCGGCGTTTTCTAAGCAGCCCAATCGTCAGGATATCGCGATTACTGGGTCGATGAACCAGTTTGGTGAAGCTCAACCCATTGGTGGTGTGAACGAAAAAATTGAAGGCTTTTTTGATGTATGTGAAATCAAAGGACGCACGCCAGAGCAAGGCGTGATTATTCCGCGATCGAACATGCATAACCTGATGTTAAGGCCAGATATCGTGAGAGCGGTCGAAAAGGGAGAATTTCATATTTGGGCCATTGACCATGTGACCGAAGCCATTGAGCTGTTCACCGGCAAACCGGCAGGTACACCAACGGATGAAGGCAGTTATCCGATTGATACGGTGTTTGGTATTGCTCAAGCCAAACTTAACGCCTTGCGTAAATAAGGAGTGGAAAGCTGTCGGTGTAGGGCGCTGCTGCGTTCTACATCGATTGTCTCTAGATTGGAAAAAAGCTTCGTACTGAGAAAAGCACGTGTTGAGCGATGACAATTGCTGGCGAGGGATACTTAACTTGATCGTATGATTAAATTATTGAAATATAGAATATATTAATGCTCAACCTTAAAGCTAGACAAATGATAACTTTAACCCCAATGACGCCTGATCATCTAGAACGCGTGGTCGAACTCTCTGTGGCATCGGAGCAACTTCCTTTTGTTGGCACGATTGAAGAGGTCCTGCTTAACGCCGACGACAAGGTGCATCCACATCTGGTTATGAACGAGCAACAAGTGGTAGGTATTTTTTTGATGGATACCCAATACCACCTCGCTCATCCGTTTGCCGACGCGACCAGTTTGGGTTTTCGCGCTTTTCTGATTGATAAGCATCACCAAGGAAAAGGCTACGCGCAGCAAGCACTAAAACAGCTCAATAGCTATCTTGGTTTGCACTATCCAAGCTTTCATCGCGTCTTTCTCACCGTTAATTGCCGTAATGCGCAGGCATACCACTGTTATCTCAAAGTCGGGTTTATTGATACCGAACAACAATACCTCGGCGGCGCCGCTGGACCTCAGCATATTATGAGGTTGTCTTTGACTCGTGAATAACACATCAATCACTGCGTAATAAGGCAACGCACAATGCGTGTGCAGTATCAACTGGCCTAATCGATAGCCGCCAATGGCATCACCCTAGTGGCTAGTGTTAGAATCTGGGCACAGTTCTAAACCTAGCCACAATTATGAGACATTTAACCACCGCGATTCATCCTGATATCGACCACCTCGACGACAAAGCTATTTTTAAACGCCATGCTGCGCGGGCGATTGTGGTTGATGGTGAGGACATTCTGCTGCTTTACACCGAGCGTTATCACGACTACTCCATCCCAGGTGGTGGTGTGGATGAAGGAGAAGACATCATCGCTGCTATGGTTCGCGAGTTAGAAGAAGAGACCGGAGCTCAAGACATTCATGCGATTAAGCCGTTTGGTATTTATGAAGAGTTTCGACCTTGGTACAAAGAGGATGCTGATGTGGTCCACATGACATCCTATTGCTATACCTGCAAAATCGCTCGTCAACTTGGCGACACCAACTACGAAGATTATGAAATCAAAAATGGCATGAAAGCCATGTGGGTCAACATCCACGATGCCATTGCACACAATGAGCAAACGATGGCCGAAAGCCCGAAAAAGGGCTTGAGTATTGAGCGAGAGACCTATCTTTTGCATTTAGTGGCCAAAGAGATGCTCTGATTGACAACGCCTGCGCCTTGCAGGCGTTTTTATGTCAAACCGCTGAGATTCCTGTCCTCTTTGCGCCACTTTTTGTACTCGGCGTGAAATATGCTTCTATACTTATCCAAGTAATTGAATTATTAATAGTAATTTGTAGTATAAGAGTTTACGGACAAAATTAATCGACTGAGGGATTAGGATATGAGAATGCTGTCTCGCTTGCTTATGGGCGGCGTCATGGCCGCCGCTGTCAGCTTATCAGCGAACGCCGATGTAATTGAAACCCAAGTGTTGGTCGGCTTTGGTGAGCCCAAATACAGCCCCGACTTTGCTCATTTTGACTACGTCAATCCAAATGCTCCCAAATACGGCAAAGTGGTCTATGGTCAAGTTGGCACCTACGACAATTTCAATCGATTTGCGTCACGCGGCGTCGCTGCTGCCCTGAGTGGTGAACTTTACGATACCTTAATGTACTCGCCGAGTGATGAAGTTGATGCCTATTACCCTCTGATTGCCGAAAAAGTCCGCTATTCCGATGACTACACTTGGCTAGAAGTGGATATCAATCCTAAAGCGCGTTTTCACGACGGCCAGCCGATCACGGCTCACGATGTCGCCTTCACCTTCGACAAGTTTATGAGTGAAGGGGTACCGCAATACCGAGTTTACTACCAAGACATCAAATCAGTCACCGCGAAAAATGATTTGACCGTGCGAATTGATATGGCGACGCCAAATCGTGAGAAAATGTTCAGTTTTGCTCAGGGCGCGCGAGTGCTGCCTAAACATTTTTGGAAGGATAAAAATCTGTCTGAACCTTTAGCGACTCCGCCGGTGGGCAGCGGTGCCTACAAGGTGAGTGATTACAAGCCAGGGCAAAGTGTGACTTACGAGTTGGTCGATGATTACTGGGCAGCGGATCTGCCGGTTAATATTGGGCGCAACAACTTCAAACAGATCCAATACGACTATTACCGAGACGACACGGTAATGCTTGAAGCGTTTAAAGCAGGGGAGTTTGATTTTAGATTAGAGAACTCGGCAAAGTTTTGGGCCAACTCTTACACAGGTAGCAACTTCGATAAAGGCTACATCATTAAGCAAGAAATCCCTCATCAGAAGCCCGAGAGCACGCAAGCCTTTGTGTTTAATACTAAGCGTGACATCTTTAGCGATCCACAGGTTCGCGAGGCGCTCACTTATGCGATGGACTTTGAGTGGATGAACAACAATATGTTCTATGGCCAGTATTCGCGCACTCGAAGTTATTTTCAGAATACCGATTATGAGGCAAAGGGCACGCCATCAGAGCAAGAACTGGCGATTTTGAACCAGTTTAAGTCGCAACTGCCTCCTCGCCTGTTTACCGAAGAGTATCAGCCACCGGTAACCGATGGTTCGGGCCGGATTCGCAGTCAAATGCGTACTGCGTTTAACTTGCTTAAACAAGCGGGCTGGGAGCTAAAAGACAAGGTGATGACCAATACGGCCACCGGGCAACCTATGTCGTTTGAGCTGCTGATCTACAGTCCAACCACTGAGCGGATAGCCATTCCGGTACAGAAGAACCTCGCGCGGATGGGGATCGAGATGAAAATCCGCACCGTAGACACCACACAGTACATCAAGCGTCTTAGAGACCGAGATTTCGACATGGTGTCATCTGCGTACTCTGCCAATGCTTACCCAAGTCCAAACTTGATGATTGTGTGGAACTCCAACTACTTAGATTCTACCTATAATACCGCTGGGGTCACCGACCCGGTGGTCGATCATCTCACGATGGAAATCGCCAAGAACCAGCAAGATCCGCAGGCGCTACTGTCGTTGGGTCGCGCTTTGGATAGGGTATTGCAGTGGAACTTTTACATCATTCCTCAGTGGCATGTTGGAAAATATCGCGTCGCGATGTGGGATAAGTTTGAGAGACCAGAGGTGTTACCTAAGTATGACTTAGGTGTCGATACCTGGTGGATTTCAGAGCAGAAAGCTCAGTTATTACCAGAGAAGCGCCGTTAAGCAAGGATTACTATGGCTGCGTATATATTTCGCCGACTGCTGCTGGTTATTCCAACTCTGTGGGCGATCATCACCATTAATTTTTTTATTATTCAAATTGCACCAGGTGGCCCGGTAGAGCAGGCGATAGCGCAACTAGAAGGTCACAGCTCTGGCATCATGGAGCGTTTTGCTGGTGGCGGGAGCGAAGTTGATCTCAATGTCGGCGACGAAGCACAAGCATCGGGCTATAAGGGCTCACGCGGACTGGACCCAGAAGTAGTCGAGGCGATCAAGAAGCAGTTTGGTTTCGATAAGCCGTTGCACGAGCGGTACTGGGATATGCTGGTCGATTACGCCACGTTTAACTTTGGCGACAGCCTGTTTAAAGGCGGCAATGTCATTGATTTGATTGTTGAGCGTTTGCCCGTTTCGATTTCGTTGGGTTTGTGGAGTACGCTGATCATCTATTTGATTTCTATTCCACTCGGCATAATGAAAGCGATTCATCATGGCAGCCGTTTTGATATCTGGTCGAGCGCCGTGGTGATTGTTGGTTATGCCATCCCAGGCTTTTTGTTCGCCATTATCTTGATCATACTGTTTGCCAGTGGCAATTA
Source organism: Vibrio sinaloensis (assembly GCF_023195835.1). Taxonomy (NCBI): domain Bacteria; kingdom Pseudomonadati; phylum Pseudomonadota; class Gammaproteobacteria; order Vibrionales; family Vibrionaceae; genus Vibrio; species Vibrio sinaloensis. The sequence goes on from NZ_CP096200.1 coordinate 1,174,176, forward strand.
CTTCAGTTGGTTTCCGCTACGAGGCTTGGTTTCAAGTAACTTTGACCAGCTGACTTGGTATCAACAGATAGTCGATTACTTTTGGCACTTAACCCTACCGATCCTTGCGATGGTGATCGGCGGTTTTGCAACCTTGAGCATGTTGACCAAGAACTCGTTCCTCGACGAAATCAACAAACAGTATGTGGTTACTGCCAGAGCGAAAGGATTGGATGAACGCGACATCCTGTACAAGCACGTTTTTCGTAATGCGATGTTGATCATTATCGCCGGGTTTCCCGCCGCATTCATCAGTATCTTTTTCACCGGTTCGATGCTGATTGAGGTGATGTTTTCGCTGGAAGGAATTGGCTTACTTGGCTTTGAGTCAACCATTCAGCGAGACTATCCGGTGGTGTTTAGCTCTCTCTACATCATGACGTTACTGGGATTGATTTTGAGTATTATTTCGGATCTGACTTACACCTGGGTCGATCCACGCATTGATTTTGAGGCGCGCTAATGACATCAACTAAGAAGCCTCGCAATCCGTTGAACGAGGCACGTTGGCAACGTTTTAAGGCTAATAAACGCGGATTTTGGTCGTTGTGGCTGTTCTCTCTGCTGTTTATCGTTAGCCTGTTTGCAGAAGTGATCGCCAACGATAAGCCATTGGTGATTCGTTTCGACAACCAATGGTTTTTCCCTATTGTGACTCAATACGCCGAGACTCGATTTGGTGGAGAATTTGAGACAGAGGCCGATTATACCGATCCTTACGTTATTGACCTGATTGAAGAGAAGGGCCATATCGTTTGGCCACTTATCCCTTTTAGTTACGATACGATCAACTTCAACATTCAAGGTTCAGTTCCATCGGCCCCTGATAACACCAACTGGCTCGGAACCGATGATAAAGGCCGTGATGTATTAGCCCGAATCATTTATGGTTTTCGGATTTCGGTGCTGTTTGGCTTTATCTTGACCATTATCTCTAGTGTGATTGGTGTGATTGTTGGGGCGACACAAGGTTACTATGGCGGCTGGCTCGACCTCTTTGGTCAGCGGTTTATCGAAGTGTGGTCGGGAATGCCGACGCTGTTTTTGTTGATCATTTTGTCGAGTTTCGTCGAACCTAACTTCTGGTGGTTACTCGGGATTATGGTTGCGTTTAGTTGGATGAGTTTAGTTGGTGTGGTAAGGGCTGAGTTCTTACGTTGCCGCAATTTCGACTATGTACGCGCAGCTCAGGCGATGGGTGTCTCTGATCAGCGGATTATGCTCAGACATATGTTACCCAACGCGATGGTGGCTTCCTTAACCATGATGCCGTTTATTCTCTCAGGCTCCGTTACCACCCTTACCTCCTTAGACTTTTTGGGCTTTGGCTTACCGACGGGATCGCCATCTCTTGGTGAACTCTTGGCGCAAGGAAAAGCCAACTTGCAGGCACCTTGGTTGGGCTTTTCTGCATTTATCGTGCTGTCAGTGATGCTGACACTGTTGGTGTTTATTGGCGAAGCGGTGCGTGATGCATTTGACCCACATCATCAAGGAAAAGCGTCATGAGCAAAACAGTATTAACGATTGATGGCTTAAGTGTTGGTTTTGGACGCGGTAAGCGCGTTGAACCCGTTACCCATGATGTGTCACTTGCAATCAAAAAAGGCGAAACGTTAGCTTTGGTGGGCGAGAGTGGCTCTGGTAAATCGGTGACAGCCAACTCGATACTCAGGCTATTGCCTAAAGGGTCAGCCCACTATCTAGCTGGTCGGATCGACTTTGACGGTATCGACATGCTCACTTGCTCGCAGCGACAATTACGTGGTATCCGTGGTGGCCGCATCGGTATGATTTTTCAAGAGCCGATGGTGTCATTGAATCCGCTGCATAAGATTGGTAAGCAGTTGGTCGAGACTCTGGCGATTCATCGCGGCATGCGCAGCAAAGCGGCGCATGCTCATGCGATAGAGTGGCTGGCGAAAGTCGGGATCCGTAACCCAGAATATAAAGTCTCAGCTTACCCGCATGAACTCTCTGGAGGAGAGCGGCAACGCGTGATGATCGCGATGGCGCTGATCAATGAGCCTGAACTGCTGATCGCTGATGAGCCGACTACTGCCTTGGATGTGTCCGTTCAAGCGCAAATACTCGACCTGCTGAAACAGCTACAAAAGGAGCTGGGTATGGCGATGCTATTTATTACTCACGACCTGAGTATTGTTCGCCGTATCGCAGACCGAGTCGCAGTCATGCAGCATGGCAGGCTAGTCGAAACAGGCCAGTGTCAGCAGATATTTAGCGCGCCAAGCCATCCGTATACTCAAAAGCTGATTGATTCTGATCCAAAAGGCCAACCAGTTGCTGTGCAAGGAGCATCCGAGTCACTGCTTAATGTCGAGCAGTTGCGGGTTTGGTTCCCAATCACAGGTGGGATTTTCAAGCGCGTGGTGTCGCACATTAAAGCGGTGACCGACATGCAGTTCGATCTAAAACGTGGGCATTCGATTGGTTTGGTTGGCGAAAGTGGCTCTGGAAAATCAACCACCGGGATGGCGATACTACGTTTAGTCAACTCTGAAGGCTCAATTCAGTACCAAGCGAATGAACTGCAAGGGTTGGACCGCAAAGCGATGCTGCCATTTCGCAGTAAAATGCAGGTTGTGTTTCAAGACCCATTCTCAGCGCTAAATCCACGCATGTCGGTGGCCGAAGTAATTGGTGAAGGGCTGCGTGTGCATCAACAGCTGACAGAGGAACAAATCGACGCAGAAATTTGCCGAGTGATGGAAGAGGTAGACTTAGATCCGAAAACCCGACATCGCTATCCAAATGAGTTTTCCGGTGGCCAACGTCAACGCATAGCGATTGCGCGCGCGCTTATCCTCAAACCTGAATTTATTCTCCTTGATGAACCGACGTCATCGTTGGATCGCACCGTCCAGGCACAAGTTTTACAGTTGCTCAAACAGTTGCAACAAAAATATCAGCTCACTTATCTATTTATTAGTCACGATCTGAGCGTAGTGCGCTCGCTATGCCATTACACCATAGTGATGAAGCAAGGCGAGATCATAGAGCAAGGTGATACGTCGGTGCTGTTTACCGAGCCGACCCATCCTTATACGCGCCAACTGGTTGAGCTCTCTTATTTATGAAAAAGCCACTCATGTTGAGTGGCTTAGAGAGTGATACCCAATGGGGTAAATAGCTGATTAGATATTTATGTTGTTTGTTATTAAAGCTCGCGGATGTTGTCTTCGCTCCACATGCTTTCAAAAGTTTTACTGATATCAAATTCATTCAGATGAGCAACGTGAAAGTTGAGCAACTCGAGGTCGTAAGATGGGTCGGTATAGACTATCCCTTGATTAATCGCTGCAACCAATCTGTCTGCTTGGTCACTGCTGTAAGTCTGATTTTCCAGTCGAGTTTGGCGTTGTAACTCTTGTCGAACTTGGCTGACAATCATTTCGTACTCGGCTTGAGTAAATCCTGACGCAGCGGCGCGGCGGATCTCTTCGCGCACTAACTTCTGCGCTTTGGCGCGCTCATCTGGTGACAGGCCGCTCACTCGGATCTGACTCATCAACTGCTGTTGGAATAAGCGATGGTTTTTGACCTGTACGGTTGCGATCGACTGCTGCTGCTCTAGAGCATGAGCGATGCGTTGTTCAATTAATCTGTTCGCCAACATCGCCATGAGCATGTCTTTACGTTGTTGCTTGCTATCAATTTCCGATTGAAGCGGCTTGAATGTGACCAGTGCCAAAGCATCGGTCATATCCTGCGTGTTGTTGTCAGTTGTTGAGATGGTGTTGTTAGCCAAATGGATAGATGATGAATGGCTAGCATCCCAGTGTCCGAACTGCTGGCGAATGAGTCTGGTGACATCTCGGCCTTTCACACCGCCAGTCACAATCACGCTGATGTTTTTCGGTTGGTAATAACGTTGATGAAACTCAGTGATGGCTTCGTTTAAAGGTTGGGCCGATAGTTTTGCGAACTCTGCTTGTAGCGAATCGTCGTCAGAGTAAGGGGCTTGAACTAACGCAGCTTTGATGTGAGCTAACTGCTGTTCAAGTTGAGCGTCGTCGGCGTGTGCTAAGTCTAGGCTCAACACGGTTTGTGAACTACCCATTGAAGCTTGCCACTGGCTGCTCGCCGTGATGTTAGTTGCGATGAGCTGAGAGAGCATATATTCAGCAGAGCCATTATCAACGCCAGCGCCGATACGTACACGAATCGAGATTTCGTCTGAGGTGCGGCTTGTCGGCAACACGATATAGCGTAAACCATTGTCCAAGTTGGACACAGTGGTGTTGGCGGGCAAATTGATGTCAGTGTGTTCAAACCAAATTGCAGACTGCTCAGCACTATAGGCAACAGGTGAAATCATTAGGGCGGCCGAGAGGGCTGCCGACAACATTGGACGAAAAGATACAGGCACAGATTACTCCAAAAAACATAGATTGGTGCTTATTTCCATGTTCTAACTCTCATTGAAAGAGGAGTGTTTGTCTATTCCATCTACAATACCACACAGCATAAATATCTGGTCTGGTATAAGAAGCGTGTGCTTCGAAACACTAGCGAACGATTTAAGTTGGGCGAATTTTCTACAACTAAAGTTAATTAGTCAACCACAATTATGGCTGGGATGAATGTGTCTTAAATTTGAGAGGGATTAGATTTTGACGTAGCGGCTAGCGCTAGCAACAGATAGGGGTTTAGCAAACCAATAGCCTTGCAAATAAGTGGCGCCCATATCGGTAAAGGTCCTTTGCATGTCGGCGCTTTCAATGCCTTCAATGACGATAGAAATACCATAGTTATTGCACAGGGACATAACAAAGGAGAGATACTCAAAGGTGACAGGGTTTTCAAAGGAGCGCCATGCCACCGACTTATCGATTTTGATTTGCGACAGGGGTAAATCGAAGAAACTATTGAGTGAGGTGTAACCGGCTCCGAAGTCGTCGAGAGAAAGGTGAAACCCGAGCCGTTTTAACGTATGAAGCTGATCGATGGCTTGCTTGTTGTTATCCAAAATAATGGTCTCGGTTAGCTCAAGCACCACTGAGCTAGGCTCAACTTGATAGCGATCCAGAAGCTGTTTTAATGTTGTTGGAAACTGTTCGTTCAACAGTTGTAAAACAGAGACGTTAATATTGACCCGTACACTTTGTGAGTGAGTTTGTTGATATTTGCGGATGAATTGACAAGCCTTTTCACACACAAAATAGCCGAGTTCATTGATCAGCCCTTTACGCTCCGCAACGCTAATGAACTCATCAGGGAAGATTTGGCCGAGTTCTTCACTGCGCCAACGGACTAACGACTCAAAACTCGCCACTTGTTGAGATTGACAGCAGATTATCGGTTGGAAATTTACCGACAGTTTGCCGTTGCGGATGGCATTGCCCAGTTCCTGCTCGACATAAAAGTGGCGGTCGACTTGGCGTTTTGTTTCGCCGATGTAGACTTTAGCGATGTCGCCTTGGTTATTGGCAAACTGGCTAGTTTGGGCTGCGATCTTAACCAAGTCATCAGCGTGCATTTCACTGCAAATATCGGGGAAAAACCCGATGCAAATATCGGTGGCGTAGAGGAAATCTATGGTCTTAACTGACTCCCGATAAGCGTCACATACCCGTTGTGCTAACTGGTTGAGTTCACTCTCTTGATAATGTCCGCGAACTAAAATCGCAAAATCGTGAGATTGAATCCGGTACAAGTCGACGAATTGATCGGGAAACTCGCCCAAGGTTCCAGTAAGATGAGAAAGCAGGTTTCGCATGATTTGCGAACCGTATAAGGTCTGATAAGAGCGGGTATTGCCCAGTTGAATATACATTAAATGGTGTGGCTGAGTGGCGACGCCTTTAAGGTTATCGATATCCATCGCCAGTTTCTGTTCGTTTGACAGTCCCGATGACCCGTCTTTAAAGGAAGACTGATGAACATAGGTTTCCATCAGTTTCTGGTCCGAAATGTCTTTATGACAGCCGATCATAAAACGTTTTCCGTTGACCGTCTTAGTGACTGCCGTGCCTTCCAGCCAAGTGTACTGACCATTGGTGCAGCGAACTCGATATTGCACCGTCACACGAAGATCATCTTCTTCGATGTGTTCGCCTACTTTTTGCTCGAGTTCTTTTTGATCGAGAGGATGCACTAAGTCGAGCCATTTACTAAGGGAGGTATGACCCGAAGATTCGATACCAAAGCGCTGGTAAAACTTAGGGTTGTAGAAACAAACGTGCTCGGTATCCGACATGTAAAAGATACCATCGCTGAGCACATCAATCATGTGACGGAACTGGTTATCCATCAATGCATCTAACTCAGCCCCAGACAACGTCTCTGCCCCAGCATCGCAAAGATCAACCGCAAACTGGTCGATATGCTCTATTTTCGGGCTCGGTGTGAGGCTTTTGATTGATTGCGACATGATTTTGGTCGTTACTCGTCAGCGTGAATAGATGTAAAAACAAAGTTATCAATGCAGTATTACATAAATATTCATGTTAATCATGCCACATAGCTCTCAATCTAAACGTTTCAATTGAAAATAATTCTCATACATAAGTGATTGATTATATAAAAGAACCGTCAGTGGACTATCTTTTCTAGTCAAGCCGATAATTGGCAAGGATGCGATCGATAGTGCCATCGCGTTTGATCTGCTCTAATGCTTGATTAAACTTTGCGACGAAGTCTTGCTTATAATGAAACCGCTTATTGGGATCGCTTGCGTACCCGAGATAGCCGTACTCACTACTGACGGTAGTTGCAATCTTTGGCGACCAATCGATATCGACTTCTTCACTGTCTTTGAGGAGTTTCAACTCCCATAGAATCGACAGACGGTCGTTCATATAACAGTCGATACGCTGTTTATACAGATTTATCATACTAGCGCGGTTACTCTTAGCTTCTTTAAGCTGAATGTCGCCTTTATCGACCGCCTGCCAAAAAGCCTTGCCACCTAGGGCATAAGATTGGTTCACTCCGATCGTTAACCCATAGTAACCTTGGGGCCAGTTATGGAAATCGCGATCAATCAGGTTGTCAGGATGACACATCACCACTACTTCTTCTTCCAATATAGGGGCTGAATAGGGCGAAATGTATAGCCGTCGGTCCGAATAAAAATAGGGTGGAAACAGCGCAAAGCCTTCGCTCACTTCGAGCATTTTGAGGCCGCGTTTCCATGGCAAAGGTACCATGGTAACTTGGTATTTTGGCATGTGTTCGAATGCTGCTGACAGAATATCGGCATAGATGCCTTTGACTTTTCCTTCTTCAGCGTAACTGTATGGAGGATAGGCGTCGTCACCATAAATCGTGACCTTAATAGCGGGGTGGTAGGCTAGGGCGCGATTGGTCAGCAGCAAAAATGATATCAATAACAGACTCCATTTCAACATACTGCTCCTCGGCTTATTCTCTACTTACTTTTAACTTTAGTTTATTAATTGTGGCTTAGAGATTAAACTCTTGGGTTTGTGAACATCCTACAGAGTAAGTTATGACACACGAACACCAACCAGGCGAAGAGATTGAGATTGAAGCGATCGGCATTGAAGTATCGTCTCAACCGATTGAACTGTACAAAGTTTTCAAAATTGCCAATTTAGTGGGCGGTGGCGGTGAAGCCAAGCACCTTATTGCCGAAGGGTATGTCGCGGTAAATGGTGAGTTAGAAACGCGCAAGCGCCGTAAGATGTATGATGGCGACTTCTTTGAGTTCAACCAAGAATATTATGTGGTGGTGTGTGACGCGCCGGCCATCGAAGAACAGAGTGATGAACAGCCAATGGCGTCAACACCTGAGGCAAAGCTTGCGCCATCACAACCCAAACAGAACAACAAGAAAAACAAATCCAGCGACAAATCAAACAAACCTGGTAAGGGACGCGCCTCTATCGATTTTTTCTAGTTTTGACTGGTGATGGATAAAGTGGCAACTCGCGTGCCCTTTATTTGGTGAGCTCTTCGATGATAGGGCACTCACTCCCCGAGTCGCCTGGACAGGCGGAAACCCAGCTTTTTAGTTGGGTTTCAATCTCTTTAAGCTGAGCAATCTTATGCTCCACCTCTTGCAATTTCTCTTTGGCTTTCGCTTTTACTTCACTACTTTTGCGGTTGTTGTTTTGCGCCAATTGAACCAGCTCTTTACATTCGATGAGCGAGAACCCAGCATTTTTGGCTCGAGAAATCAGTTTGAGCTCAACCACATGTTGCTGTGAGTACTCGCGGTAGCCAGACTCGCTTCTCAGCGGCGGCGTGATCAACGCTTTTTCTTCGTATAAGCGAATGGATTTACTCGACAGCCCCGTCAGTTTCGCTACAGCTCCAATGTTCATTGTGTTCCTCCAACAGCCATTTGATGTTGTATTTTAAGCAAGAATAACAGTGCTCTAGCCAATTGAATAGTTCGGCGTTAACGATGGTAACTCAGTTCAGAAATGACCGGAGGGTTGTAGGTGAGTGTCCATTGAATCACTGATTGGAGCTCAAGCGCTGGACTAAACAAGTAGCCCTGAATGTAGTCGCAGCCATATCGATGCAAAATAGTCAGAACCGTGTTGTCTTCCACACCCTCAGCAACGACAGTATAGCCAAGACCATGCGCCAGGGAGATGGCGTTGGCAACAATCGAGTCGTTGCGCTGGTTGGAGTCTAGGTGTGATAGGAACGAGCGATCAATTTTGATTTGGTCGACGGGAAGATCTCTAAGCAGCGATAACGAGGAATAGCCAGTGCCGAAGTCATCAAGGCTTATCTTAAAACCCAGTTTACGTAGACGAGTCAACAGCGCCTCAGGGCTACGTAAGCGGTTAATCGCCGTGCTTTCAGTGATTTCTAGTACGATAGAATCGACAACCGATGCATCCCGCTCTATCAGCGAGATGAGGTGTTGTTCAAGTTGTTTGCCAATCAAATCTTTAGCGGACAGATTAACATGAATCGGATAGTGAATGCCTTGCTGGTCAAATGTTTGGATATCTTCAAAGACACGTTCAAGCAACCAAGCGGTAATTGAGGTGACCTTATTGCTTTGCTCGGCGACGGGAATGAAATCGATGGGACTAATCGTCGTTCCGTCGTGCGTTACCCAACGAATCAGTGCCTCATAGCCACAGACTGTGTTTAACGTACCACTAATAATGGGTTGGTAGTAAACCTGAAACTCATCGTCTTCAAGTGCTCGGTCTATCTGTCGCGAAATTTCGAGCTTGCGTTTGGCGCCTTGGCTCATACTGTCATCATAGATGGCATATTCTAGTCCTGCTCCTTTGGCCCAGTACATGGCAATGTCCGCACAGTTAATCAGTGGCTCATAAGCGCTGCCATGTGCAGGAAATTGGCTGATCCCGATGGAGGCGCCAGTGGTAATTTCAAAACCATCGATGGAAAACGGCAGACTCAGCTCGTCACTCACCTGTTTGACTATAGATTTGGTTTGGCTGGCAGCACGTTTTGGCAGCAGCAGGATAAACTCATCGCCGCCAATACGCGCGATGAAATCCCCTTTTTCAAGTAGTGTGGCGATACGTTGTCCAATTTGCACCAGCAACTGATCACCACAAAAATGACCCATGCCGTCGTTAACCTGCTTGAAATTCACGATGTCGAGTAACAGCAGGTCAAACGGCGTCTCGTTTTCTATGAGGATATCAATGGTTTCAATGCAATATTTCCGATTGGGAAGAGAGGTGAGTGGGTCGTGCAGCGCATTGTATTTCTCTTCTCTGACTAAGGTTTGCAGTTGCTCTATGGTTGAGTAGCTGTAACTAACGACCATATAAACGAAGATACTGCCGCCAAACAAGATCAAGCAAAGGGCGAATACTGTGACGTCTACGGTTTGTTGATACAGCACCAAAGCGAGCACAGACAGATAGCCGGTGACGAACCCGAAAATAAGACGCCGCAACCAGCGCCAGCCAATGTGTCGTGTATTGGCGCATATGATGCACGCGGTCTGATAGCCTGCAAGTAGCAGTAGCGTACCAACGATAATCAGGCTAGTGGCGAGTAAATACAAACGTTAACTCCATCGGTGAGTGGTGATCGTTAACCCAAGTTAATGCAACACTCTGAAAAGCATAGTCGCTAAACGGCCGCAGTGATTATTGAACTGATACAATTGATATTAATTTTTGCCTGTGAAATAAACACTCGCTTGCGATAGATCAACAAAAGATTGTTTGATTTGTTTAAATGTTCCAATAAAAGTTGAAACATTAAAAAAATATTGAATAATGGGTTCATCAAAATAACACAAGCGTAAGCTTTAATTTTCTTAGTCTGAAACAGGAACATCCCATGTCGAACGCCTTTGTGCTGGTTATCAATTCTGGTAGCTCATCGTTAAAATTTGCCGTGATCGATTCTCAATCAGGAGAAGCAATTGTGAGCGGATTAGGTGAGTGTTTTGGTTTGCCCGAAGCGACCATTGGTTGGAAATACAGTGGTGAAAAAGCCGAAGAAGCGATCACTGCGCCTGATAACCACCATCAACATGCCATCAACCGTATAGTGGCACTGATGGAAACACTGGGCTTCACAAAAGATTTAGTTGCTGTGGGACACCGTATCGTTCACGGTGGTGAAAAATTCACTTCAACGGTTCGTATTAATGATGAAGTGCTCGCAGAAATTGAAAACCTGTCTGACTTGGCTCCGCTCCACAACCCTGCAGGCGCAAAAGGTATTCAAGCTGCTATGCAAGCATTTCCGAGCCTTCCTCAATTCGCTGTCTTTGATACTGCGTTCCACCAAACCATGCCACAAAAGGCATTTACCGGTGCTATCTCGAACGAACTGTACAAAGACTACGGCATCCGTCGATACGGTTTCCACGGCACTAGCCACTACTTTGTTAGCCGCGAAGCAGCGAAAATGCTCAACAAGCCAGTGGAAGAGGCGAGCTTTATCTCTGTTCACCTAGGTAATGGCGCATCCGTATGTGCGATTGAAAATGGTGAGTCAGTGGATACCTCAATGGGCTTCACGCCGCTTGCTGGCCTAATGATGGGCACACGTTCTGGTGACCTTGACCCAGGTGTTATCGAGTTCCTGATTAAAAAAGGTTGGACGACAGAGCAAGTGTTCGAAACGCTGAACAAAAAATCAGGTTTCCTGGGTGTCTCTGGTTTAACGTCGGATGCACGTGGCATCTTAGAAGCCATGGAGCAAGGTCATGAAGGCGCTAAACTGGCGTTTGAAGTGTTCACCTACCGCGTCGCGAAGTACATTGGTTCTTACCTCATTCCACTGAGCAACTTAGACGCCATCATCTTTACCGGTGGCATCGGTGAGAACTCTTTAGATATTCGCCGCGAAATCCTGAGTAACCTAAAACTGCTCGGTTTTGTGGAAGATGAAGCGGGTAACGAAGCAGCACGTTTCGGTAACGCTGGTATCATTGCGAGATCAGAAATGCTAAACGCGGTCGCGATGGTGATTCCAACCAATGAAGAATTTGTGATTGCTCAGCAGTCGGTTGAGTTGCTGTAATAGCATTTAAAATCAGATAGATAAAAGCGAGCTTCGGGCTCGCTTTTTTGATCTTATAGGTTAGATTTTTCCCCACAGAATATGTGTATTCAGGCCTAGCCATTGACAGGTGTTTTGAAGTGGGACTTTTACTTGCGCTACGCCAACGTACAATTGGACCTAAGTATTTATGCCTAAAGTGAGTTAGCAATCATGTTTAGATATTTTTGATAGAGCCGCATTAAGGCTCTATCAATCAACAATTTACACGATTAAGGTGTAGGGCATGAATCAGCAGCAGTCACGAGTTTATTCATATCGGGCGCATAGTAACGCTCTACAAAATAATAGGGTTCATTTTCATTCACTGGCATCCAGTAAGTACCATCATTCGGCTCCGTAGAGCTAAATGTAATTGTAACGTTACCATTTTCATCCGGCTTCGTGTTATACGCATTGAATACATCCTGAGCCCCAGGTACCGTGTTCCCAGTAATTTGAGAGTAACGTGTTACTGACCAAAACTCATCAACACCAGGGTTGTCATAGGGAATAGTAATTGAGTAGTTATTTGAACCATTCAAACGTTCGCCGTCACAGGTAATAAATATCGGAGCATAGATTGCGTGGTGAACAGGCAGCCCTAAGTGACCAATGATACCCGCAGCCCTTAGCACAGGGTCATTTGAATGTTCTTCATCGCTATCAATAGGACCAAAGGCGCCCTCATTAGTAAACAAGCCACTTTGAGCGTACCAGTTATATAAGTAACTTCTAATCTCTGCGTGTTCTTCGGGACTATAAGAACTGGCGACTGAATCTAATAGTCCTGCATTTTGAGGATAAACATCATGGCTCTCAATTGTGAATTGTACGTAGTCCTCATCTTTAATTTTTAGCTCCTTGGTTATACCTTCGAGCCCAATCATCTCTTGTATCGAAATGACATTATCAATTTCGGCTGGCTCAAATACTTGAGTGCGAATGAATATGTGTGGGTAGTTTCCGCGACTTTCAATGATACTACCTTCAGGCACATCTCCTTGATAGTTGTGTCTTACAAAAACATATTTTCCTACAGGTCGAATCTCATCGTATATTGTGAAATGTTCCTGATCGGTAACATGAAGAGAAAAGTATCGATCTTTGACTTCAGGCAGAGTCAAGATTACTGGACCCTCTGTCAGATCGACTACGGCTTTTGAGTAAAGGTGATCCAAGGCGGGAGAGACAACAGGGTCATTTCCTTCTGTTGGTAATGTTGTTGTATGAATTAGTTTATTTGTGCCACCAGCACTTTTTGCCGTGATTTCAAGGTATTCAGCATGATGATAAGCTTTATAAGCATGGAGTTCTGCATCAGATGGGCGTTCGATTGCTAATGCTGCTCCTGAGATGAGAGAGCTAACCAATAGTGCCGTTATTGTGTTTTTCATAACTAGACCTTTTGTAGTGTTCACTTCATGAAGTGCACATGATTTCAAATATCCCTTTATTGATTCCATAGCTTCACTATACTCACTCTTAAAGTGAACTTTTGGAACTTTGAGGGTGAGGAAATGGAAGCAGACATAGGTCTAAAACATATTCGTGTGCTGACTTGTTTATACAAGGAGAAGAGCCTAAAGCAATGTGCACGGAGGCTTGGAAAAACACCGAGTGCTATAAGTAAAAGCCTGTCCAAATTGAGGGAGCTGTATGATGATCCGTTGTTCATCACGACAGCCACCGGAACAGAGCCAACGGCAAGGTTGCTTGAAATGATCGATGATTTGAGTGCAATACAATTGACGCTAGAGAACACACTAGCTAATAGCAAAGCATTTGAACCGCTTGCCTATACTGGCGACATAGTATTGTCATGCTCTATGGCACTCGTGGAACGTTTTGGCTCTGAGTTATTTGCAACTCTATCGAGCTTAGCGCCTAATGCTCATATCATTTTACATACGTGGACAAATGAAACTACCTCACAGCTTGAAACAGGCCAGGTTACTGCTGCTCTACATATGTTGAGTGAGGAGAAGCCACAACACATACATCAGCAGAGGTTATTTATAGATGAGATGGTTCTTGCCGTTCGAGCTGACCACCCTGCACAAAATTTGGAAGATGCTCTCAGGTATCCCGCGATAATTATGAAGACTGTAGGCTGGAATGATCAGCGTTATCGATTTTTAGATAACCTGAAAAAGAACGGAATTGAAATACAGCGAGGGGGAATGGTTGATCAATTATCCCTTGGGCTGAAGCTGATTAGAACATCAGATATGAGTATGTTTATTCCTACAGTGGTAGCTACACCAGACTTGAAATATTTTAAGTTTGAACGCGAACTTCATATGTCACTTAGGTTTGTGTATTGCATTAAATCTGCAAATAGAAACAGCCCATTGCATATATGGCTTCGTGATGTCTGTTCATCAGTTGTCTCGCAATCGATAGGAGATGACTAGACTGTTTTGGTCCAACATCTTGTTAACAAATGACAACTTGGGCACATTCAGCTCGGTTCTGACTCTAGTGCAATTGTCGCGACACACCCTTGAGGTTTTCGGTTTTTAATTGAGAATTTCCAGCTGTATCGGTGGCACAGATCTTCCACTATGAGTAAACCTAAACCATGCCCTTGGTGTTGGGTAGAATTATCAAGACCAGAGCCGTTGTCCTCTACGGTGATGGCTTCAGCGGATACGTTAATGACTATTTTGCCTTGCTGTGATGCGGCAATGGCATTTCTTATTAAGTTTCCCAACACCATATTCAGTACTGCTGGCGACGCTTTGATGCACGGAGAATGATGAAAAACGAGTTCGATCTCTAGGTTTTTATCACTGGCTTGCGGGCTATTGCTGTCGATGATGGTTTGAAACTCTGTGTGGCTGACCTCTCTGATTAGTGCGTCATCTTGACTACGTTCGTATCGCACCAACCCTAGAAGCGCATCTACCATAGTGCTCATTTGAGTGGTTGCGTGACTTATTCTTGAAATTTGACGTTTTTGAAACTCGCTTGAGCTATCGCGCTCTAGCAGTTTGCTTGCACCTTTGACGATCGTTAACGGGGTTCTTAGTTCGTGACTGGCATAGCGGGCAAAAGCTTGCTCTCGCTTAACTAAGTTGTGAATTTCGCTTCGATCGGCATTGAGTTGGTTAGCTAATAGTTGAAACTCCTGCGCTCCGCCTGCAGGGATCTCAAATGTGTGGGCAGAGTTACCACTTTGTTCGGTTAACTGTTGAGTTAAGTGGTTCAAAGGGGCAATGAGGCGCTGAGATAAACGCGATAATAACGCCCCAAAGATAACCAGCAGTCCGGCGATACTGGTAATAACGATGACGCTCGCAAACAAGGGTTCGTGCGGGCCGAACTCTATCTGATTGATATCAGAAAGTAAAATGACAGGTTTCTTTAGACCATCTTTCATGAAATGGCCCAAGTAAAGCATTCGTGATTCCGAACCAACGCCCACTTCTCCTACGAAGTCGTCCTTGTTCTCTAAATAGTGATGATAGTTAGTTGGAATGAGGTTGATGTCATCATAGGCGCGAGTTAAGACATCAATGGTAATTTCTCCACTTTCTCCATCCATAAAGCGCTGTATGGCTTCATTTTTGTCGATTTCTATGCGTCGCTCTCCAACCTTGTCTTCTGACCAGTGTAAAGCTGCATAGAAGATGATGTAGCTCGCTAAGCCCATTACTAGCGCGACTGATGTAAAGAATATGGCTAACTGGCTGGTTAGTGTTCGAGCGCTGGAAAAGCCGTTTAAGCGCATTATAGTTTCTCCAAGCGAAAGCCCACCTTAGGCACTGTGATTAACATAGAAGAGGTGAACGGTTTGTCCAGTTGATTGCGCAGTTGATAAATGTGACTACGCAATATGTCCGTATCTGGTTCGTTATCTTGCCATAGCATAGTAATGATTTCGTTTCGTGTTACGACCTCTGGGGCGCGCTGACATAGCAACTCCAAGATAGCGTATGTCGTCGGATTCAATGTCAACTGGACACCATCGCGATAGGCTTGGTGTGTTTTTTGGTCTATGCGTAAGCGGCCAAATTCCAGCCAAGTGTCTGTGACATTTCTGCGGTAACGGCGAATTAACGCAAGCAGCCGAGCTTCGAGTATTTCGAGGTCAAAAGGCTTAGTCACATATTCGTCGGCGCCATAGTTAAATCCCGCTAGCATATCCTCTCGGCTATCAAGAGCAGTAAGCATCAGAATAGGAGTGGCGTTGCCTGCTTCTCTGAGTTTTTCACAGACAGTTAATCCACTCATTCGAGGAAGCATTAAGTCGAGAATAATCACGTCAAAGCGGTTTTCTAAAGCCAGCTTTAACCCCAATTCGCCATTGTCAGCATAATCAATTACCATGCCTTCACTTTCGAAGTAATCAAATAGAATGCCGACAATTTCGCGATTATCTTCAACCAAGAGTATTTTGTTCATTTTCACGCTTACATTAGTGTTCTTGAATACCAAACCTACTTGAGTGAAGATGATCAAGTCTTCAGAGCCGCAAGGTGTTAGGCATGCACGCTGTCTCAGACTATACAATAACTTAGCCAAAAAACGTGTGATGAAACCTGGCTAACAAATAACAACAGTGAGGTCAGATAGTCGGTGGTCTTGAGCAACATGGCCGGATAGATGAATCCGGCGCTGATGAGCGAATTGAATCAAGCTTTACGTTTCAACGCTTAAACTGCGGGCGTATTCACTGGAGGTAAAGCACGGTTCCCCAAACGGTAAGCGAACAGACGATGCTAAGCAGAACGATAGCAGAGCCGATGTTTTTGGCCACGCCTGATAACTCGTGATAGTCCAAACTGACTCTATCGACGACGGCCTCGATTGCAGTGTTGACCATTTCTGCCAGCAAAACAAACACCATACTTAAAATGACCACAAGGGTGTGAATTGTGGGTAATCCAAGCCAGAGTGCGAAAACAGTCAGTGGGATGAATACCATCAGTTCTTGTTGAAAAGCCGTTTCATTTTTACATAGCCACTTAATCCCATTAAAGCTATGAATAAAAGTATAAAGTAGGCGATGAACACCGGTTCGTTTAATGATGATGTGTTGTTGCATGATGATAAACTCTTTGATGATGATTAAGAGATAGACCGACAGCTTTGCGTGATATCCAAGTTTGAATCGTGGATGCTTGTAGTAACGCCATAGAACCCCAGTAAGCTATGAAATAGGTTGTCATGTGAGAGACTCGAGGTGAGTGCTTTGTCCTGCAGACACGTCTTATTGATGCCTTTTTGCTTGGCGTATTGATCTGGTATCCACATTAACCAAGGGACGTGTGTCTGCTCTTTGGGGGCAATTGAATACGGTGTACCGTGGAGATAAAGACCACGTTCACCTAACGATTCTCCGTGATCTGAAATGTAAGTCATCATGACATTGTAGTCACTGGATACGCTTTTCAGTTGGTCGATAACTTGGGCCAGAACATAGTCGGTGTAAACTAGGGTATTGTCGTAAACGTTAACGATCTGCTTGTCGTCGCAGTTTTCGATATCACTTCGGTTACACGCAGGCTGGAACGGTGCTTGCGCATCTGGATACCGTTGCCAGTAAGTTGGGCCATGACTACCAATCGTATGTAAAACGAGTAACTTATTGTGAGAGCCGCTATCGATGAAGGATTTGGCGTCCCTTAGCATGGCAACATCGAAACAAGTCGAGCCGTTGCAGTCTTCATTTTTTAATGAAGAGTTGATGGTTTTGTATTTCAGGTTTTTAGCGACGCCTTTATCCCCACCATCGTTATCAATCCACAATATGTCGACGCCAGCGTGTTGAATGACATCCAGTGCATTATCTTGTGCTGCGGCACGAGGCTTGTCATAGGCATCTCTAGTCATGTTAGAGAACATGCACGGCACAGAGAGTGCGGTGTAAGTGCCACATGAAGAGACATCTTGAAATGCAATTAGCCCCATGTTTTTTGTGTACGGGTTGGTGTCACGTTGATAGCCGTTGTAAGCAAAGTTCATTGCCCGGGCAGTCTCTCCTAAAACAACAACCATAAGAGTTGGCTTACCATTGGGCGCCGCGGCTATTTGCGCATCGTCGCCCAAAATTTGATATTCCAGCTTGGTTTCTAGATAGGTTTTCTTTAAATATTTTGCACCATTGAAAATGTGGGCGGGAATGATCATTTTATTCAAATAGTGATTGTTACGCCCTACAGAGGCATAGTCCTTGTAGCAAGTCTCGGCAATCAGACCGACGCCCACAACAGCAACTAAAACCAGTCCTACTCGTGAAATGATCGCTCGCATCCACGTGCGTTGGGGGGAAATGCGGACAAACATCAAAAGCACACAAGGTAGCACACCGAAACCAAGCAAATAGAGCATGGTAGTGATGTTCAAATAAAAAGAGATTTCCGATGAATTGGTTTCAAAAACACTTTCCATCATGGTTGTATCAAACAGGGTTTGAAAATTGACCTCTGCGTACAAGGCGGCTGCTGATGTGAGTAGCACAAAAAACATGAATGGCTTAAAGAAATAAGGCCATGCAAAAAGCGAAAAAATGATGATGAAAGCACAAGTGAGTAGAACAGGTGCAGTGTAAGCGAAAAATGGGTTGGACACGTCGGCACTGAGCTCAAAAATTGTTTTAAGAACGGGATAGTTCATCACAGTGCCGAAATACAACGCACACACGACAATCAGGGTCGTCATACTCATTGGAATGCGACGAGAGAGAAGGAGCTTTAAACTTGTCATCAACAATATGCCTAACAGTTGGTTTGTAGATCATTGGTTGATGGTGAGTATCGCAGCAGGGGTGTGAAAAAAATGTCGATGGATAGATCTGAGGGGCGCGCTGTACAAATAGATTTTAAGCCAACGCAGAGATTGTTATCGCTCGAATTGATTTAATGCATTCGGCACTAAGATAACCAAAAGCGAGCCGAGTGCTCGCTTTTGGTCTTGAACGTTTGGGTGTGTAATGGTCAGTCCATACGGGTAATGAAGGTGTGCTCATCATCGACAAAGGCAACAAAGCTGCCATGGTAGATGAAGATTCGACCGCGCCCTTCAACCAGGCAAGCAAGTTGCGGGTTCAAGTCTTCTTCATTGTGTTGGCTTTGAAAGGTTCCAGTATCAGTAATTGTGCCGCTCAGTGTCGGCAAATAACCATAAGCTCGCTTTGCTTGATCGATCAAGCTCAGTTCGCTGGTGGCGGAGAAGTAGGAGGGAATGGGCCCGGCTTCTTCGATAAACATGGGTTTCAGCTCTTCAAAAGCGGTAATCACTAGCCAGTCGATACCGTTAACGTGATGGATAAACATAGATTTTCTCGATAACTCTAATGCAGAAATATTATCACTATCGGCGACCTTAATGTACTGCGCTTGGGTAACGGTTCACATGGTTAACCGAATTGTAGGCGGAACACAGAGTTGGTTACAGCCAGCTAGCCACCCGATGTGCTCAGGTACCAGGCTCCTATTATTACCAGAGTGATCAGGCCTACCGTGGCAAACTTATATTTTTTAATCAACGCTTCGGCTTTGTCACCGGCGACATACACGACCAAAGCAATGCCAAAGTACCTCATGGCCCGTGAAAGTCCGGTCGCGAGTAAAAACAGAGGGAGAGAAAATTGAGTGGCACCGGCTGCCAACATCGCAATTTGGAAAGGGATAGGTGCGATGCCCAACGTCATGATAAACCAGAAACCTTCGGTATTGATTCGAAGCATGACAGAATCCAGTCGCTGCTCTGTTATCCAGTTGGCGACGATCCAATCTCTTAACAGCTCGAAAGTGTAGTATCCAAGCGCATAGCCAAGTAAAGCGCCGAGAATACAGCCAAGAGTGGCCATAAGTGCAATTTGCCAAAGCTTATCGCGCCGCTCTTGCATAAGAGGAATAAGTATCGCTTCTAATGGAATGGGAACAATCGTGGACTCGAGAAATGAGGCAGTGAAAACACCACCTAACATATAGTCTGACTCAATCAGATCTTTGGTTTTTCTTTTGAGTAGTTTAACCATGAAAGCGATATCCTACAGAGTACTTGATGAAACTCGTTGTGATCTTACCAAGTCCAAATTGCGACCGATGATTGGAAACCCACTGTTTAACTTATTGAATATACGTGGATGTATTCACCATTGTCCTTGTTGCCATTAAGTTAATCAAGCTATCATAAGCGACATTGGCAAGCATCGAACCGGTGGAACGGAATATGGACATTAACGAGCTCGATGGCAGTTTAACGCTGCGTCTCAAGGTGCTCAAAGGCATGAGTCTTGGGATCGGAAGCTTAGCTGCTCTGATGGCTATCGGAAACTTTATTGTTAGCCAGAGCTATATCTACGGTACGTTGGAGGGCTTATACGCGCTGTACTCATGGCATGTTTACCGTCAAATCGGTAAGGGAAGCGTGTTCAATGGCCATAAGGTCATTATGTCCCTATTTCTTACGTTGCTCGTCATTAGTGGCACTTTCCTCAAGCCGACAGTCACTGGCGTGTTTTTCTGGTCGCTAGTTTTACCTATCGTTTACTATTTGCTGCTGGGTTACAAAGTGGGCTTTGTTGCCACCGCGTGTTTGTTTTTAGTCCAGATAGTCAACATCACTTATCAATTTTATTCAGAGCAGTACTTTGAGATGTTGACCATGATGATCAATTTCGCCTTTTGCTATTGCAGTATTTCGGCGATCGCACACGTGTACGAACACAACCGCGAGTCTACAGAAAGCAAGTTGAGCAAGCTGGCTACGCTCGATCCGTTGACGGGCACCAACAATCGCTTAGCCTTGAAACATCGTTACAAAACGCTGAAAACCCAAGGTGCCAGTTTCTTTTTGCTGGCAATAGATATCGACCATTTTAAAGCCATCAATGACCAATTTGGCCACGATGGCGGAGACTACGTGCTCCAGTTTGTTGTGAGAACTATGGTTGAGGTGGTAGGAGAGGAAAATGTGTTTCGCCAAGGGGGAGAGGAGTTCGGTATTCTTCTAGAGGGAGTTTCCCAGCAGCAAGCATTGGCTAATGCTGAGGCGATTCGTGATCAAATAGCAAATACGCCTATCCGCTATCGAGATAAGGCGATAACGGTAACAGTCAGTATCGGCTTGGCTGAGGCGCATGCGTCGAGCAGTATTGATGAAATCAATCGTCAAGCAGATGCCAATCTTTATGATGCTAAATCAAAAGGGCGAAATAGGGTCGTTGCCTAGTGCACACCTTGGTCTCGATTTGCGCGAATAACGACTGTCGAGACAAAATCACAGGACCACAAAAAGTCGGGTATCAACCACCTATTGAATAGGACTCTATGGCGATTAGAGAGGGGCGAAATGAAGATACATCACCTGCGTAGTGCAACGTTTGTCATCGAATCTGGCGACAAATTTATTCTGGTTGATCCTATGCTGGGCAAGAAAGGTTCTTTACCACCATTTTCGGTATTTAGGGCCAAAGCCGCGAAAAACCCAACGGTTGAAATGCCAAGCAAGGCTGAGGGACTGCTCGCTAAGGTTAATTATTGCTTGGTCACTCATAGCCAAACGTTTGGGATTAAGGCACTGCAACATAGCGACCATTTGGATGCGCCCGGTGAACAATTTTTAGCAAGCCAGCGAATACCTGTGGCAACCCCAGCTAAAGATAAAGCCTATTTAGAAAAATATGGTTTAGTCGTTAACTGGGCAATTGAAGATTGGCAAACTGTCAACTTCTTAGGT